>JBAWYY010000444.1:0-2821 GCA_037143285.1 Alphaproteobacteria bacterium
CCTGGCGCTTTGCGGCGGCTCACCCCGAGCGCGTCAGCAAGCTCGTGCTGATTTCGCCCGATGGCTTTGCGAGCACTGGCTTTGAGTATGGCCGCGCGCCGGAGGTGCCGATGACGCTCGCGCTCATGCGCTATGCCCTGCCCAAAGCCGTGTTACGACCGAGCTTGGCTGCAGCCTATGCCAATTCGCAGGCGCTCACCGACGAGACCTTTGAGCGCTACTATCAGTTGATGCTCGCCACCGGCAATCGCGCGGCGCTTCTTGAGCGGATGCGCCAGACCGTGCTCACCGATCCCGAGCCGTTCTTGCGACGCATCACCATGCCGGTATTGCTCGTCTGGGGCGCGAAGGACGCGATGATCCCCGTCGCCAATGCCGCCGATTATCAAAGGCTCTTGCCCCAAGCGAAGCTCGTGACCTTCCCGAACCTCGGCCACGTCCCGCAAGAGGAAGGGCCGGAGGAGAGCTTGCCCCCGGTGCGGGCCTTCTTAAGCGAGGGCTAACGTCGGTTCAGATCGAGGCCATGCGCTTCAAGCCGACGAGCCGGTCGCAGACGAACAGCGCGATCACGGTGCCCAAGATGAGCAGCGCCGAAATCGCAGCGACCGTCGGGTCTGGCGACATTTCCAATTGGTTCAACAGCTGGATCGGCAAGGTCTTGGTGCGTACATCCACCAAGAAGATCGACACGGGATAATTGTCGAAGGAGGCGATGAAGGCGAAGAGCCCGCCGCTGACGACGCCCGGCAAGATATTGGGGATCAGCACGCTCCAGATCGCGCCGGCATAGGAACGCCCGAGCATGCGGGCAGCATCCACCATGGCGAAATCGAACAGCGAAAGGCTCGCCAGCACCGTGCGCATGATGAAGGGCATGGTGATGACGACGTGCGCAATCAGCAGCGTCGTATAGGCATCGCGAAGGCCGAAATCGCGCGCCGCCTGCAGGAAGGCGATGCCAAGCACCAGCCCCGGCAGCATCAGGGGCGAGGCCATGAAGGTCGCAATGGCTTTGGCGCCCGGCACCATGCCGCGCACGATGGCAATCGAGCAAAGCGTGCCGAGAAACAGCGAAATGGCGGTCGAGAGTGCGGCAAGCTGCGCTGATAGCACGACCGCATTGACCATCATGTCCGCCTTGCTGATCGCGGTGTACCAGCGGGTCGAGAAGCCCGGCGGGGGAAAGGCGAAGACGGCGGAGGACGAGAACGACACCGTCACCACAATGGCGATCGGCATGAAGAGGAAGATGATGACGAGCGCCAAGATGACGCTGCTGAGGATCATGCCGAAGCGGGCCATGGTCTAACCTCCGCGCTCGCCCGGCGTGCGGACGAGGAAGCTTGAGGCAATGACGATGACGGCTGAGATCACCAGCATGATCACCGCCATGCTGGCGCCGAGTTGGAAGTCGCGGATGTTGAGATAGGCCTTGGCCATGACCTGGGACATGGTCATGAAGCGGTCGCCGACGAGAAGGCCGGGCGTCACGTACGCGGCGACCGAAATGGAGAAAACGAGCGAGGCGCCGGCGATCACGCCGGGCATGGTGAGCGGCAAGGTCACCCGTAGGAACGTGTGCACGGGCCCGGCCCCAAGGGAGGCCGCCGCATCGGTGAGGCGGGGATCCAACATCCGCATCACCGAATAGAGCGGCAGGATCATGAAGGGCAGGAACACATTGACCATGCCGAAATAGAGGCTGAACTCGGTGAAAACGAGCCGCATGGGCCGCTCAATGAAGCCGAGATTGACCAGCAGGAAATTAATGATGCCGTCGCGCCGCATCATGATGGTGAGCCCGAAGGTCTTGACGACAACCGAGACGGTCATGGGCAGAAAGATCAGCGCGAATAGGATCACCTGCCAAACGCCGCGCGCCCGGGCGATGGCAAAGGCAGCCGGGTAGCCGAGCAACAGGCAAACGCCTGTGGTGATCACCGCAAGCTGCAGCGAATTGCCGATAATGCTGCGATAATAGGGATCGCCCAGCACTTTGACATAGCCGGCAAGGCTAAAGCCCTTGTCGTCAAGGACGCTGTCGCTGACGAGCATCAAGACGGGGATCGCGAAGGCGAGCACCATGAACAGGATGCCCGGCAGCGCGATGAAGGCCTTGGGGTCGAGCCTGTGGAACCAGCCCCGTGCGGCACCCTTTCCCTGATCGGGCGCAGATATTGGCGGTGCCGCGACGCTCACGAAGCGCCCCCGGCGGCAGGTGCGGGATAAACAAGCGTATCATCCACGCGCCAGCGCAGCGCCAAACTGGCGCCGGGCTCGGCACCGGCGGGCAGGCGGTTCAGTTCCACGTGCAAGCGGTCGTTGGCCTGCTCAGTGCGGAAATGCAGCAGCGTGCGCGAGCCGAAGAAGATCACGTCGGCAAGGCTCGCTCGGATCGTATTGTACTCGCCCACAGGACCTTCGCCCGCCGCAATCGCCTCGGGCCGAACGCCAAGGACGACGGGGCTACCGACCAAGAAATTGCCGGGTCCGCGCAATCGTCCGAACAGCGTATCCACCTCGATCATGCCGCCGCTGCTGGCTGCGACCGTGCCGGAGATGCGGCTGGATTGGCCGACGAACTCCATCGTGTAGAGCGAGGCAGGCCGGCCATAGACCTCAGCCGGCGTGCCCAAATGCTCGATGCGCCCGGCATTCATCACCGCGATGCGGTCGCTCATCACCAGGGCTTCATCCTGGTCATGGGTGACGAAGATGGAGGTGATGCCGAGATCGCGCAGGAGATGGCGAAGTTCGATCTGCATGGTCTCGCGCAGCTTGCGGTCAAGCGCTGAGAACGGCTCGTCGAGAAGGAGGAGGG
>JBAWYY010000445.1:0-2809 GCA_037143285.1 Alphaproteobacteria bacterium
CACATTCGCATCGGTCTTGTAAGGCATGATGCGGCGCAGGAAGACATGGCCCTCACGCGCCGACACTTCACGCTCGATGGACTCATGGCTGCGCAACACAATCATCGTGTCGTCGGCGAGCGCTGCATCGCTCGCAAGCGACGTCAGATCCGCGAGCGGGCGCCCGATATCGCTATTGATGACGTTGAAGAGGGTGCGAGTGACCGGCGTAAAAAAGCGAATCTTGAGATCAAGATCCAAAAAGAGTGTCGCAACTTCAGTGCTGTAGAGGACATTCTGGAGGTCGTTGGCGGTCGAGCGATAGCGCTCCAAGGTCTCTTGCAGCTGCCCGTTCAGGGCCGAGAGCTCCTCATTGAGCGATTGCAGCTCTTCCTTCGATGTCTGCAGTTCCTCATTCGTGGTCTGGAACTCCTCATTGATCGAGAGCGCCTCCTCGTTGATCGCCTTCTGCTCATCGCCGACGATCTCGAGATTGATGAGGGCGCTGCGCAGTTCCGCGCGGGTCGTTTCCAATTCCCGCTCAAGCTCGGCCACTCCCGCCTGGTCGGTGGGCCCAGCAAGCCGTTGCGGCAAAGGTGCCGCGACGGGTTGGTCGATCAAGCAAACGAGATAGAGCGTCTCGATCTCAAACGTGATGGGAATGACATCGATCCGAACGGCTTGTCCCGCGATTTTGCCATTCTGGCCCATCCGTCCGGCGCCCGAAACGCGCTTTTGCTCGCGCATCGCCAATTGAACCGTGGAGCGCAGCAACGCCTTGATCGGGGGAATTGCGAGTGCGTAGAGGTCAGCGGTCGGCGCGCCGGCCGGCACCAAGAGATAGGGCGCCGTTGGCCCAAGAAAGAACAGGCATTCCCCCTTGGCATTGATCAGAATGCTTGCGGGTCCATAGCTATCGGCAATGGTTTGCCGGCAGAGATCGCCTAGCGTCATGTGGCGAGAGCGCGGCGGCAGCAGTGACACGCCGGGAATGAGCGGGCGCCCGGCCGAGCGATCATTGATGAGCATGCTCAATTCGCCGGGCCGGCTTCGGCCGATATGTTTGTAGAGCCGTGTGGGCTTGGAGACGATCTCAAACCGTCCGGCCGTATCGGCGATCGTTTCCGCACTGCCAAGCAGGAGCAATCCATTGGGACGCAAGGCGAAATGGAAGAGTGCGATCACCTTGGTTTTCGCCTGCGCGTCCAGATAAATCAGCACATTGCGGCAGGAGATGAAGTCGATCCGTGAGAATGGCGGATCGATCAAGAGATCCTGCACGGCAAAGACCACATCCGCCCGCAGATCCGGCAGGACCCGATAGCCGTCATCCTCCTTGCGGAAGAAGCGCGCGAGCCGCGCCTGCGTCATCTCACTGGCAATCGATACATCATAGAGGCCGTCGCGGGCCGTTGCGATGGCGTCGGGGTCGACGTCGGAGGCAAAAACCTGAAGCTTGATCGGGCGCTTTGACGCCGCAATCGCCTCTCGGAACAGGATCGCCAGGGAATAGGTCTCTTCCCCCGAACTGCAGCCGGCTATCCAAACCCTTATCGGCTGGTCATCGGGCTGAAGGCGCACGAGGTCTGGAATGGTCGTCTTTGCCAAGAACTCAAAGACCTTGGGATCACGAAAGAACCCGGTCACGTTGATCAGGAGATCCTTAGCCAGCAGCTCGCACTCCTTGGGGTCATGGGTGAGCTTTTCGAGATAGTCGGCGATTGATCGGACCTCGCCATTGGTCGTGCCGATACGCTGTTCGATCCGGCGGCGCAGCGTGCCGGGCTTGTAGAGCCGAAAATCGTGGGGCGTCTCCGCGCGAAGCAAAGTGATGATCTTGATGAGCGTCTCATCACCGCCCTCAGACGCTGTCCCCTCCTCTAGGAGACCTGACCTATTCGCGCCGAAGTGATCGGGCGCCCCATCGGCGGCGAAGGCGGCAAGGGCCGCTGGCATGCCGGAGACGTTCAAGACCTGATCGACGAGACCTGTCGCAATGGCGCTGGAGGGCATACCGCCGAACTGCGCTTCCTCCAGGGATTGAACCAGCACCAGCCCGCCATGCTCTTTAATAACGCACAAGCCCGCGCTGCCATCATGTTCATGGCCGGACATGATGATGGCGGCGGCACGCGTCCCATAGTTCGTGGCAAGTGAGCGCAGGAGCCGGTCGAAGGGGAGGCGCGCGCCTTGAAGCCGGTTCTCGGCTGAGAGCTTCAAAGCGCCATTGGCGACAGCCAAATAGCGGCCCGGCGGGATGACATAGACGTGGTTCGGCTCGATCAAAGTACGGTCGGCCGCCTCGGCGATAGTCATGGTCGTATGGTTCGCGAGCAACTGAACCAACATGCTCGGATGGCTCGGCTCCAAGTGCTGGACGATGATGAACGCCATGTTCGGCAGCTTGGGAATCGCGTCGAGGAGCGCGCGACACGCCTCTAGGCCACCGGCCGAGGCGCCGATGCCGACAACGAGGAAGGACGAGGTCCTACTCCCTGATCGGTTTCGACGCACCGCCCGGCTCGGGGCCCCCTGGGCCACGGGCGGGATTATGTCCTGCATGTCCGATCAATCCAGCGCCTTTGCAGCAATGTGCGACGCGTCAGGCAACGATAGCACAATTTGTTTGATGTTACACGGCCGCGTGTCACGCTGCCTTGGCAGCGCGCGCGGCGTCCGCCTCGGCATGGGCGAGTTTCGCCGCAAGCGTTGCTTTCTCAGCCTGAGCGATGCCGGCGGTTGCCACTTCAGCGGCTGCTTCCGCATAGAGGCTCGCGCGATTGGCACGGTCATCCAGGCGAGCGACATCGAAGCTTGCTTTCCAACCGGA
>JBAWYY010000446.1:0-2807 GCA_037143285.1 Alphaproteobacteria bacterium
GATCACATCGAAGCGCTGTTGGCTTTAGAGCGGGGATATGATGATGGCTTCGCGAATGTGGTGCGGGCGGAATTGATGGTTTTACGTCCTGCCGATGGAACCGCAATTTAGCGCGCCGCCCGCCTAACCCCCGTGCACAGCCCGATAGTCCTGAGGGGTCATCTCGAGCTGGCGCTGGAAGGCGGCTGCGAGGCGTGTGGTCGACCCCAACCCGACCTGCGCCGCGATCGTCTTCAGCGGCGTACCAGCGCCAAGCAGGCTGCGCGCCTGATCTACCCGGACGCGCTCAACGAAAGCGGCTGGAGTCAGGCCCGTCGCACGAACGAATTTCCGTTGAAAGCTTCGCTCCGACAGGCCAGCCTCGGCTGCGAGCATCGCCCCGTCGAGCCGCTTATCGAGATTGCGCCAAATCCACACAATCAGGTCGGCAAAGGCTTCGGCTCCAGGCTTCTGCGCGGCGAGCAAGGGGCTGAACTGCGATTGCCGACCGGGCCTTCGCACCGACAAAACCAGCTGCTGCGCGACCGCCTGTGCGAGCGCCGAGCCGTGATCCTCTGCCACCATGGCAAGCGCCATGTCGATGCCGGCGGTCACACCGCCCGAGGTCCAGAGCGCGCCGTCGCGCACGAACAAAGCGTCCGCATCGACCGTCAGGTCGGCAAACGCCTCTTGCAGCCTGTCGGCCGCCGACCAGTGGGTCGTCACCTTGCGATTTTCAGTGAGCCCGGCGGCCGCCAGAACGAAAACGCCTGAACAGACCGAGGCGAGCCGCCGCACTTTCGGCGCCTCTTCTCTGAGCCACCGCCGCAACGGCCGCGAGTGGATTGCGGCTTTAATCGCATCGTCCGGCCCGCCACAGACGATAAGCGTGTCGATGGCCCGGTCCGACAGGCTCGTCAGTCGCTCGGTTTGCAGCGTCACACCGGCCGAGGTCGCGATAGGGGTGCCCTGGACCGACGCGACCCGAATGTCGCAGCCCGCGTGGCCCTCTAACACTGCGGCGGCGGCGAAGACTTCGCTCGGGCCTGCAATATCAAGCAGTTGCGCACCCTCGAACGCGACTAGGACGATCAGCGGCCTTGTTGGCGGAAAATACAAAGATTTTGTCATTTCCGCCAATCGTAATCATGAATAGCGTAGCGAGGTCAACTGAGAGCCTCGTCATGGACCAACCCGTCCGCCAAATTGCTATCGTGCTTTATCCGGGTGTCACCGCCCTCGACGCAGTCGGGCCTTACGAGCTTCTCAAGGCGGTGCGCGGCGCCGAGCTCCGCTTTGTCACTCATGAGGCCGGCCCCATCGTCTGCGACAGCGGACAGCTTGCGCTCGTGGCGTCGCATAGCCTCGCTGAGACACCGAGGCCTGACCTCATCCTGGTGCCGGGCTCGGAGAACGGCACCGTGCAGGCCATGGCCGACGGGAAGCTGCTCGACTGGCTGAAGCAGGCTCATCAGCACACGCGTTTCACCACCTCCGTCTGTTCAGGCGCGCTCGTCTTGGCGGCCGCAGGCTTGCTCGAGGGACTGCCGGCCACCACGCATTGGGCGGCGCAAGGCGCGCTCAAGGGCTTCGGTGCGAGGCCCAATCGCGAGGCGAGGATAGTGCGGGCCGACAAGATCTGGACGGCGGCAGGCGTATCGGCTGGAATTGACCTCGCGTTGGCCCTCCTGGCGGAGATCGATGGCGAGGATTGGGCCAAGCTCAACCAACTGATCATCGAATACGACCCTCAGCCGCCGTTTCAGGCGGGGCATCCGACGAAGGCAGATCCGGAGCTGTTCGCAGCGGCGAAGTTGGAGATGGCGCAGCGTGCGAAGAACCCGCTGAACGCGCTCGCCATCCCCAAGATCGTCTGGCGGCGCACGCTTAATCGCCTGCGCAAGCGGGCTTCAGTTCGCTGATGCCAGTGTCAAGGAGACCATCATGAAGATCATCTTGCCGGACGGCTGGGTTCACCCGCGCCGCTACAACCACGCGATTGTTGCCGAGGGACGCCTCGTTTTTATCGCGGGTCAAACGCCGATCGACCAGAACGGACAAGTCGTCGCGACGACCTTCATCGAACAGGCCCGGCAGGCCATGCGCAATTTGGTCACGGTGCTCACTGCTGCCGGCGGCGAGCCAAAGTATCTGACCCGGCTTGTCTGGTACGTCACCGACATGGATGCCTATCACGCGAACGCCAAGGCGTTTGGCCAAGCCTATATCGAGATCATCGGAACCCACTTGCCCGCGATGGTATTGGCCGGCGTCACGGCGCTTGCTCAACCAACAGTGATGATCGAAGTGGAAGGGATGGCCGTGCTGCCGCACTGACATCATTCAAGACGGATCGGCTTTTGGCGCTTTGCGTGGAGTGAGCGCTTTGGGCGTCTTGCTGGACGCAAACGAGCGCTGTCCGCTACTGGCGTTAAAGGATGAAATTGTTCCGATAACCACATCTTGAGGCGATGTCGGTCGCATCGTTGGCAATCTCCTCCTCGACTCGACGCCTGCCTTCAGGCATTTCGGTCGGGAGAACGAGCGCGTCCAATCCAGGACCTTTGCAAAACCATCGATTAAATGCCCGAGCAGAAATACAAATTTTCCGTCGCCCCCATGATGGACTGGACCGATCGGCATTGCCGCGGCTTCCATCGCCTTATGTCGCGTCGGGCGCGGCTCTATACCGAGATGGTGACCGCCAATGCCATCATCCACGGCGACCGGGCGCGGCTCCTCGACTTTGCGCCCGCTGAACACCCGGTTGCGCTGCAGCTCGGCGGGTCCGAGCCCACATCGCTGGCGGAGGCTGCCCGCATCGGCGT
>JBAWYY010000447.1:0-2805 GCA_037143285.1 Alphaproteobacteria bacterium
CCAAGCCTTGCCGAACTTGCAGCGGACCCGCCGAGCCTCGTCGAGAACGGCAAGCCGGATCCCGCGATCACCGCGACCCGCGTCGCCGGCGCCCTGCGCGCGATCCTGACACGCGAGACCCGCTCAGGGGCAGCGCTCGCCGGCTTCTATGGGAGCCGCCAGTTCCAGCCGCTGTTCACCGCCGACGGGCTTCTGTCGGCGCGCGGCCTTGCCGCTGCCAATCGCATGACCCAGGCCGGCAATGACGGCCTCGATCCCCAGGCCTATCGCGTAGCCCTGCCCGAGGGTCCGCGCACCGCCGAGCGTATCGCGGAACTCGAACTGGCGGTTGCCCGCGCTGTTGCGCTTTACGCCTCTCACGCCTCGGGCGGGCGGACTGATGCGCGCCGCTTGAGCACGAATTTCGATGTGGCGCCGCCGCGGGTGGACACCGCATCCGCGCTTTCGCAAGTGACCGCAGCCGCCGACATGGCCGCAGCCCTCGATGGCTTCAATCCGCCCCATGAGGGCTTCCGGCGCCTGCGCGCTAAGCTCGCCGAGATCCGTGCCGATAACCGGGTCGCCGCCCGCGAAATGTCGGACACGAGCGCCACGCGCCGCGCGATTGGCCTGGAGCGCGATATCATCGCCAATCTCGAGCGCTGGCGCTGGCTGCCGCGCGAACTGGGCGAGGCCCATATCTGGGTGAATGTGCCGGATTACGACGCGGCCATCGTCTCGGACGGGCGGGTGATCCATCGCACCAAGACCATTGTCGGTCGCCATGAGACTCAGACCCCGGTCTTCTCCCATTCGATGAGCTATATCGTCTTCAATCCCGCTTGGTATGTGCCCCATTCCATCGTCCGGCGCGACATGGTGGCGAACGCGACCCGCGATCCCAGCTATTTCGCTCGCCGTGGCATTGAAGTGGTGCGCCGGGGCCGGGTGGTCGATCCCGCGACTATTGACTGGAGCGCCACCAATGTCGGCAATCTTGGCTTCCGCCAGCCGCCAGGCGAGCGCAACGCTCTGGGCCGCATGAAGTTCATGTTCCCCAACGCCCATGCGATCTATCTGCACGACACGCCCAATCGGTCGCTGTTCTCCCGTGAGGCCCGCGCCTTTTCCAATGGCTGTATCCGGGTCTTTGAACCCGAGCGCTTTGCCGAGGTGGTGTTAGGCCTTGCGATGCCTGGGGAAAATTGGACGCAGGCGCGCATCGACACGCTTTATGGTCCAGGCGAACGCACCGTCCGCTTCAAGCGAAATGTGCCCATTCACCTCGTCTATTTCACCATGGACGTGGACGCTTCCGGCCAATTGGTCCAACACGCCGACATTTATGGCCACAATGCGCGGGTACGCGCTGCCCTCATCGGCCAACGGTCATAAATCCGTGGCTCTCCCGGTCCACCAAGCGTGCATGATTTTGCCACGATCGGTGTCTAGGGGGAGTTTGGGCGTGATTGATGTGACGGCAAACCAGCGTTTTGCCATCTCTCAGGGTTCCTTAACCCTTCGCACTCATGATGCATTGACCATAGGCTCGGGATCTACCCGCGCAATAACGTCCCTTTCGACCAGTTGATGAGTTTAGAACCCTGATCGTGACGTCATTTTCTCAGTGCACCCACCAGAGCCTGTTCGGTCGCGTCCTGCGCGCGACGGCGATGGCTGTTATGGCCCTGTGCGCTCCGGTCGGCATTCACAATGCGTCCGCCCAGGGCGAAACCCGCACCCTCAATATGCTGCACAAGCATACGGGTGAATCGATCCTCATCACCTTCAAGCGCAATGGTCGCTACGACAATGAGGCGCTGAACCGGTTGAACTGGTTCCTGCGCGATTGGCGCAAAGACGAGCCGACCCGCATGGACCCGGCGTTGTTCGACCTCCTGTGGGAAGTCTATCGCTCGGTCGGCGGCCAAGAGCCGATCCATGTGGTCTCGGCCTATCGCTCGCCTGGCACCAATGCCATGCTCCGCCGCCGTTCGCGCGCGGTGGCCCAGTATTCCCAGCACATTAACGGCCGAGCGGTCGACTTCTATATTCCCGGCGCGTCCATGCCCCGGGTCCGCGAAGTAGGCCTGCGCCTCCAGCGCGGCGGCGTCGGCTTCTATCCCGGCTCCGCCAATCTCTTCGTCCATATGGACACAGGTTCCGTACGCCATTGGCCGAAAGTGTCGCGCGATTATCTCGCCCGCTTGTTCCCGGATGGGCGCACTGTTCACATTCCCGCAGACGGGCGACCGATGCCGGGCTTTGAAGCAGCGCTCGCCATGGTTCGTGCCCGTGGCGGCACAGCCTCCCGGTTCTATGATAGCTCGGCAGACGAACAGCCCTACGAAGACGATGATCGTACCGCCGTGGTGCGCAATCGCGGTAACGGCAATTTTAATCTCTTCGCCGGGCTCTTTGGCGGCAACGCCAATACCAACAACGAGAGCCCGCTGGTCGTCCAACGGCAAACCACCCGCATTCAGCCGCGTCCGACACCGCCTCGCGCGGCACCGGAACCTGAGGCCGAGGCGACGCCGGCTGCAACACCTGCTGCGACCCCCGCGCCCGCTGCCCCCGCAACGCCCGCACCCCAGCCGACTGTGGTAGCACGCCTCGCGCCGCCCACCACGATTACCCCGAATGTGCCGCGCATGTTGATTGCGCAAGCACCCTTACCGCTTCGCGCACCGCCTGCCTCCCAGCGCGTCAACGACGAAGAGGACGAGGACGAAGAGGATACGCCCGCGACGCTTGCGACCGCGCCCATGCCTTTGCTGCGTCCGCCGCAGGCTGGCCCGACGGTTGTAGCTGCGCTTGAGCAAG
>JBAWYY010000448.1:0-2800 GCA_037143285.1 Alphaproteobacteria bacterium
CGCCCTTGACGTTGCCGACGCCATAGATCCCTGGAAAATCTTCCTCACCCCGCGCCAGCAGCGCCACGAGCTTTGCCACATCCATGGGCGAGCCGCCGCCAAGGCCGATGACGCCGTCGATTTTGGCCGCAACGGCGCGCTGGACGGCAGCTTTCACCACCGCCTCCGGCGGGTCGGCGACGATGTCGTCAATGACAGTGACCTCGATGCCGGCCGCCGCGAGGCTCTTGAGGGCAGGCGCCACCAGCCCCGCCGCGATTACGCCCTTATCGGTCACAAGTGCGATGCGACGCCCCATGGTGCTCGCCGCCAATTCGCCCAAGCGGCCAATGGAACCTGCACCGAAGACGAGGGACTTCGAGGTGTTGAACGTGAACATGAGGGGTCCTGAATGCGCGATAGGAAGCAGGTTTGGCGCGAGAGTGAAGACCTTTTGCGCGTAAAAGTCACCGGGTCGAATGGGGGAGGTTGCTTCCTGAGCTGAGACATTTTGACGCGGCCGATATTCCAGATAAAAAGGGGCTTTGGTGTTTCCTTAGCCAGAAAATAGGGTATTCCTGCACCGCTTGCCGATGATGTGGCGGCGCCTGGAGGGCAAAATTCATGGACGATACCGATCGGCGCATTCTTGCGGTATTACAGCAGGATGCCTCGCTCTCAATCGCTGAGGTTGCAAAGCGTGCGGGCCTTTCTACCACGCCGTGCTGGAAGCGCATTCAGCGGTTAGAGACCGATGGGGTCGTCGTGCGGCGCGTGGCCCTGCTCGACCCCAAGAAACTCGGGCTTGGCCTCACCGTTTTTGTCTCGGTGGAAACGGCGGATCATTCCGAAGGGTGGATCGAACGCTTCGGCGCTCTCGTCTCCGATATGCCTGAAGTGATGGAATTTTATCGCATGGCCGGCGATGTCGACTACATGCTCCGCGTGGTCGTCGCTGATATGGAGGCCTATGACGCTTTCTATAAGCGGTTGATCGCCCAAGCGCCGCTCAAGAATGTCACGTCGCGCTTCGCCATGGAGCGGATCAAGCAGACGACCGCGCTGCCTTTGAAGCCCTGACTGTCGGTACTCGCAAACTCTGCCTGAAAAGACGGCACGATTTGATGAAAAGGCATCCGTGACTCTGCGGAGGCTTCGCCCTATCTTGCGTCCATATGCCGGCTTCACGCTGTCCGGCTGCACCCCAATTTGGAGGCCCTGATGCGACTTCGATTGAAACTCCTGGCAGGCGCCATGGTGGCCGCCTCGGTTCTGGCGACGGTGTCGGCGGAAGCCCGCACGGTACGCTGGGCGCGCTCGGCCGATGCGCAGACGCTCGACCCCCATGCCGCCAATATCGGCCCGACCTCGAACCTTTTGCACCAGATCTACGAAACCCTGGTGATCCGCGGCTATGACGGCGGCTTGGTGCCGACGCTTGCGACCGAGTTTAAGCCGCTCGCTGACCGCCCCACCGTGTGGGAAGTGAAGCTGCGCCCGGGCGTGAAGTTCCACAATGGCGCGGATTTCGACGCCGATGACGTCGTGTTCTCGATCAACCGCGCCCGTGCGCCCACTTCCGACTTCCGCGGGCTTCTCGCCTCCGTCGCGGATGTGCGTAAGGTCGACGCGCTGACCGTCCACATCGAGAGGCGCGCGCCGAACCCGCTCCTATTCCAGAACCTCACCGGCATCTTCATGATGGACAAGGACTGGGCGGAGGCGAACAACGCCGCTCAGCCGCAGAACATTCGTGAGCGCGTTGAGAATGGCGCGACCCGCAATGCGGTGGGCACCGGCGCCTATACGCTCGTCTCGCGCGAGCCGGACGTGCGCACCGTGATGCGTCGGAACGAAGCCTATTGGGGCCGCACTCAGTTCCCGATGGAAGTCTCGGAACTGATCATGGTGCCGATCCGCGAGAATGCGACCCGTATCGCAGCCCTTCTCTCGGGCGAAGTGGACGTGGTCCATGACGTGCCGGTGCAGGATATCGCCCGCCTCCAGACCACCCAGGGCATCAAGGTGTCGACCGCGCCTGAGAACCGGGTGATCTTCCTGTCGTTCAATGTGGGCGCTGAGCCCTTGAAGTCCTCTGACATCAAGGACCGCAACCCCTTCGCCAATAAGGCGGTGCGTCAGGCCATCAATACTGCGATCAATCGCGAGGCGATCACCCGGGTGGTGATGCGCGGTCAGGGCGTGCCGATCGGCTTCATGGGCACGCAGTTCATCAACGGCTATTCGCCTGAGGTGGCAGCCCTTCCGGCCTTCAATGTCGCAGCCGCCAACACGGCGCTGGATGCAGCGGGCTTCCCGCGGCGCGCGGCCGAGGGCAACACCCGCTTCTCGGTCTCGTTCCACTGCACCAATGACCGCTATGTCTCTGATGAGGCGATCTGCCAGGCGGTGGTCTCTATGTTGGGACAATTGGGCATTCGGGCCAATCTGGTGGCGCGTCCCGCCGCTCAGCACTTCCCGGAAATCCAGCGCCAGGAACTGGACTTCTACCTGCTCGGCTGGGGCATCCCGACCTATGATTCCGAGTATAATTTCAACTTCATGTATCACACGCGCGGCCAGACGGCCGGGACCTGGAACGGCTCTCGTTTCAGCAATCCCGACATCGACCGTCGCATCATCGCGCTGGCGTCCACGGCCGATCAGGCCGCCCGCAACCGGGAGATTGCCGATCTCTGGCGCATCTTGAAGGAAGAGACCGTCTATGTGCCGCTGCATGTGCAGTCGATCAGCCACGCCTCCCGCGGCGGCCTCGATGTGCCCGTGCATCCGGACGCCGGTGCTTGGTTCAAGTTCTTCA
>JBAWYY010000449.1:0-2789 GCA_037143285.1 Alphaproteobacteria bacterium
CGTGTTCAACCCCGTGGGCACCCGCGTGTTCACGGCCCAGTGCGACACCTCGCGCGTCGCTCTCGCCAATGCCGCCATCAAATATGACTTCGTGGCGGGTCCGGCAGGGTCTCCGGCTTCAGTGACCGTCAACGGCACCGCGGTGCCCATTGACGCCACTTTCGCTCGCAGCATTGCGACGGCTACCCAGACGGCCGGCTATCCGACCGCGACAGACGCCCAGATCATCAAGCTCTCGGGCTTCTTCTCAGTCCTCACAGACGGCCGTGCACTCTGGATCGTCGGGATCCTCCTGATCCTCGTCATCTATGTGACGATGGTCTACGGACCGATCGCGGCAGCACTGGTGGAACTCTTCCCCACCCGCATCCGCTACACCGCCATGTCGCTGCCCTATCACATCGGCAATGGTTGGTTCGGCGGTCTTCTGCCGGCAACCTCCTTCGCCATGGTGGCGGCGACCGGCGACATCTATTACGGCCTCTGGTACCCCATCGTGATCGCCATGATGACCTTCGTGATCGGCCTCTTGTTCGTGCCTGAGACCAAGGATCGCGATATCTTCACCTACGACACCAAGTGATCTGACGCCCCTCTGGGGTGAGAGATTAACGAAACGCCGGGGCGAAAGCTCCGGCGTTTTTGTTTCGGGCGGGCGCTTGCGTCAAACCAGCGTCATTGCTACCCACAGCGCGGAATGCCGGCGTAGCACAGCGGTAGTGCAGCGGTTTTGTAAACCGAAGGTCGGGAGTTCGATCCTCTCCGCCGGCACCATCTCTGCCCAGTGCATTTGAGTTCAAATCATTGAGCGGCGTGCAACAGGTGTCGTGGCGGTTTGAAGCCGAAGCGCACGCCTACCGAATGCCATTGGCCGCGTCATAGGCCCGCCGTGCCGCTTGGACGGTCTCATAATGCTCAGTGGCCCATGTGACGAGCGGGATGAAACGGCTCACGAGGTCGCCCCCCGTCCTCGTCAAGGCGTAGTGAACTTCGACCGGAGGGCCAGGGATGACTTGGCGTGTCACATAGCCATCGCGCTCAAGGGCCCGAAGATTCTCCGTCAGAACACGCTGTGTGATGTCCCCGATAGCCCGTTTGACCGCTGAAAATCTCAGCGGCCCATCTTCCAGGGCGAGCAGGATCAATGAACTCCATTTGCCGGTGACGGTGCTGAGAATGTTGCGGACCGGGCAAAGGCCGCTGTCCTCTTCGGTGGAGACGGTTATGGGGAGCATACCAGGTTACCTTATGGTGCGTAATTGACACTAGGTTCTAATCTTATACCACAAAAAGGTTCGCCCTGTTCCCTACCTCAATGAGATACCAAATGACGCCCAAAGATATCGCTCTCGCCGCCTTCCGTTCCATTTTTGTCGATTTTGATGTGGTGACCGCCGAGCGGCTCTTGGCCGCCGACTATGTCCAGCACAATGTGGGTGTCCCGACGGGCGCGGCGCCAATTCTGGGATTCATTCCCGCATTAAAGCAGAGCGGCATCCGCGGTACGATCCATCGGGTCATTGCAGAAGATAATCTCGTGGTTCTTCATGGCACCTACGAGAATGCCCAAGCGTTTGGAGGCGATGTTCTCGTGGCTTTCGACGTGTTTCGGGTTGAGAACGGTAAAGTCGCCGAGCATTGGGATAATTTGCAGCCGTTAGTCAGCAAGACCGCCTCAGGCAATGGCATGACTGACGGACCGACCCAGATCGTGGATCGCGAAAAAACGACCGAGAACAAAGCGCTGATCACCGGATTTGTCCGCGATGTCCTTCAAGGAGCAGACCCGGCCAGGGTCGCAGATTATATCTCGACAGAGACCTATACTCAGCACAACCCGCTCGTTGCCAATGGGTTGGAGGGTCTTGGCGCTGCACTGAAAATTTTTGCAGAGATGGGGCAAGCGATGAGCTATTCGCGCACACCCATCATCGTTGCCGAGGGCAATTTCGTTTTCACCGCATCCGAAGGCACGCTTGGCGCGACGCCGACCGCCTTTTTCGACCTTTTTAGGATTGAGAACGGCAAAATCGTCGAGCACTGGGACACGATCTCCTCGATCCCCAGTCAGATGCCGCACACCAACGGAAAGTTTTGACGCATTCCCGATCGCAAGAAGGCTATGCGGCACAACGGGCGGGCCTATAAAATGGTCCGCCCAAAATCACCTGCTACCCCGATTTCCTTCGGGCATTGAGATGAGGGGTAAGTCGTCCAGCTTGCTTACGTAACCCGGCACCAACTTCCCCCTGTTTTCCTTTTTCTCAGGGAAAAACTGTAGGATATGGCTCGGGTTGATGGGCTTAGCCCACGAATTTCTTCTCAAACCCAGCACCGATGGGACCGCTCAGGCCTTGCCGGCGACGTCTATTACGGCCTCTGGTACCCCATCGTCATCGCCATGATGACCTTCGTAATCGGCCTCTTGTTCGTACCTGAGACCAAGGATGGCGATATCGTCATCAACGACACCAAGTGATCTGACGCCCCCCCGGGGTGAGACCTCGATGAAGCACCGGGGCGAAGGCTCCAGCGCTATTGTTATGAGCGGGCGCTCGCGTCAAACCGCGTTATTGCTGGCTATTGCCTTGAATGCCAGCGTAGCACAGCAGTCGCGCAGCGGTTTTGTACATCCGAGGTACGGTGTTTGATCCTCTCCGCCGGTGACAATTTATCCTCCACCACAGTCCGAATTATCGACGAGATACTGAACCGCCCCCGGTTCGCAGGAGGTCATTTGGGTTAAGTTATGCGGCCATGGCTGGCTGGTCCAGCATGGCGTAGTAGCG
>JBAWYY010000450.1:0-2788 GCA_037143285.1 Alphaproteobacteria bacterium
TGGCACTCGAATATCGCCAGGTGCAGAACCTTCTCCACGTCCCGCAGCTTGCCGGTGACGGCGTTGGTCAGGCGGATGTGGATGCGCTGTTCGGTGCAGACCGCGGCAAGACGAAAGCCGGCCAGGCAGAAATTGACTCACTGTTTTCGTAATGCGCTCCCCCGGCCCTACCAGCCAAGAGCCCGCATCACATAGGTCGGTGTGGCGCCTGTCTCGGTGAAGAGATGGGCGAGCCCCGCATGATTGAGCCCATCAGGGCCAATCAGATCCTCGCCATGGATGCCCTCGGCCAGAAAGAGGCAATCGACGCCCATTCTGACCGCGCCCGCCACATCCGTGCGCATGGCATCGCCAATGGCCAGAATGCGCTTAGGCGCCACGCTATGGCCTAGGATGCGCTGGGCATAATCGTAACAAGCGTCATAGGCAGGCTCGAAGGGCTTGCCGGCGAAAAGCACCTCACCGCCCATCTCCTTGTAGCGGTCGCCGAGTGCGCCGGCGCAGTAGATCAGGCGATCGCCCACCTCGACCACCTTGTCAGGATTGCCGCAGAGAAAAAACAGGCCGCGCGCGCGGATCGCCGCGAGCTGTTCGGTGTAATCGTCGGGCGTTTCCTTGGAATCGTTGAAGAGGCCAGTGCAGAGCACGTAATCCGCCTCGTTTAGGCTCACGCGGGGCGTGTCGAGGCCCTCGAACACCACATGGTCCTTCGCCGGACCGATGTGCATCACCGATTGGCCGGGCCTTGTGCGCATATAGGCGCGGGCAATATCGCCAGAGGTGACCACCGCATCATAGGCAGCTCTCGGCACGCCAAGACGGTCGAGTTGGCCGACCACCACAGGGCTTTGACGCGGTGCATTGGTGAGCAAGATCACGGGAATGCCGCGTCTGCGGATCGCCAACAGCGCCTCGCAGGCCGCTTGATGGGCCTTCATGCCATTGTGCAGCACGCCCCAAATATCGGAGATCACGAGATCGTAGCGATCAGCGACCGTGGACAGGCCATTGATGATTGGCGGCAGCGCGGGAGAGGTTTTCATCCGCGCGGGTTAAGCGGGCCTGCGCGCCTGGTCAAGCGTTACGGCCGCCGCGCGATGAGATCGATTTCAACCAGCGCATCAACCGCGAGCCCCGATACGCCAACACAGGTGCGCGCAGGCAGGCGCCCCTCGGCAAAGAAAGCCCGATAGGTCGCGTTCATTGCCGCATAATCGCGCTTGAACTCGGTCAAATAGACCCGCGCCATGGTGACATTCTCGAGCGTCAGCCCAAGCCCCGACAGCACCAGGATCAAGTTCTCCATGACCCTTTTGGTCTGCGCTTCGATGCCCTCCGGCAGGGGCGCGTCAGGCGCCTCAGGGTCGGTCGGCATCTGCCCGGTGATGAACACCCACCCGTCCGCCTCCACAGCATGGGAAAAGGGAGCGACGGGACGTGGGCCCTTAGCGATCATATGATGGAGCGGCAGCATGGTGTGGGTCCGGTAAGGGAGTGATGCGTCTCGATCAGCACGCCTCTCACGAAGGCGCATTGACCGTAAAGCGATTATCCCGATCAGATCGCGCTCCCGCAATCATATCGCCCCTGGCACAAAGCCGCGGACATGATTATCTGCGCCCTTGTATGTAGATCGCGCTCGGGCTTTACCATCTGGGCGATGAGGTGACAGGACAAAGCGCGCCATGCGTTGAAAGCCGGCCACTGCTCTTCTATATGCGCTATCACGACGAGGGCTCGCCCGCCCTCATCCCGGCCTTCCCGGGACTCACGGGATGTAAGGACCCATTCATGCCTTGGAATAATCAGTCCGGCAGCGGCGGCCCTTGGGGTGGCGGCGGTCAAGGTGGCGGCCCGCGTGGCCCTTGGGGTCAAGGACCCCAGGGCGGCGGCGGTGGTGGCGGCGGTGGCCAAACACCTCCAGATCTTGAGGAACTGATCCGCAAGAGCCAGGAGCGGCTCAAAAACTTTCTGCCCGGCGGCGGCGGCCAAATCGGCGTCAAGGGCATTGCCCTGATCGCGGTGCTCGGCGCCATCATCTGGGCTGCGACCGGCTTTTACACGATCCGCCAGAACGAAGTCGGCGTGAACACGATCTTCGGCAGCTATGTCGGCAAAACCGCGCCTGGCCTAAACTGGAACCCGCCGGCGCCCATTGGCGCTGTTTATCGCGTGTCGGTCACCGATGTTCGGCGCACCGAGGTGGGCTATCGCTCCGGCGGCGGCCCCCGCGGCGGCAATCGCGACGTGATCGAAGAGAGCTTGATGCTCACCGGTGACGAGAACATCATCGATATCGATCTCGAAGTGCAGTGGGACGTGAATGCGGCTCAGGCTGAGAACTTCGTGTTCCAGCTTCAGAACCCCGAAGGCACCGTCAAGGCGGTGGCCGAAAGCGCGCTGCGTGAGGCAATCGGCCGGCGGAACATCCAGCCTGTGCTGACAACCGACCAGACAGCGATTTCGGCTGAGGTTCAGCAGCTGATGCAGCGCGTGCTGGACGAATATCGCTCGGGCGTGAATGTCCGCGTCGTGCAGCTTCTCGCAGCGCTCCCGCCCGCTCAGGTGCGCGATGCCTTCTTGGACGTGAACGCCGCCCAGCAGGACCAGAGCCGTGTCCAGAACGAGGCCCGCACCTATGCGAGCCAAGTGGTGCCGGAAGCGCGTGGTCGCGCCTCGCAGATCATGCAGGAGGCTGAAGCCTATCGTGACCGTGTGGTGTCGGAAGCCACCGGTCAGGCAAGCCGCTTCCGTCAGGTCTATGAGGAGTTCCGCAAGGCACCCGAAG
>JBAWYY010000451.1:0-2783 GCA_037143285.1 Alphaproteobacteria bacterium
GTCGTGGGATTCGCGGCGCGGCACCTGATCCGCGGTGAGGCCCGTCGGCTGGAGGGGATCACCGCCGCCCTGCTCGGGGGGACGCTGTTCCTGGCCGCGGCCGCATGGGCGGCCTCGCCAAGGACATCCGCTTCACCTATGCGATGATGTTGATCGGCACACTGGCGCTGACGGGGTTCGGCTTCCCGCTCTTTAAGCTCGGCTTTGCCGGCTTCTACTCGAAGGATGCCATCATCGAGGTTGCCTATGCGGCCCACGGACCCATGGCGCCCTATGCCTTTGTCATGACGACGGTCGCGGCACTGATGACCTCGTTCTATTCGTGGCGTCTGATCTTCAAGACCTTCCACGGCGAGCGCTATGCCGGGGGCCATCACGACCACGGTCACGATGACCATGCTCACGGGCACGACGACCACGGCCACGGCGCCCATAAGCCCCATGAGAGCCCGCTCGTCATGCTGATCCCGCTTGGCGTGCTCGCCTTTGGCGCGGTGGTCTCGGGCCTGATCTTCTACAAGCAGTTTGCCGATGGCGCGGGCGTTGAAGCCTTTTTCCGCGACGCCATCTTCATGCGGCCTGAGAACCACATCATGCACGACTTCCACGAGGTGCCGAAATGGGTGCCCTGGACGCCTTTCGTGATGATGTCGCTCGGCTTCGCGCTCGCCTGGTACATGTATATCCGCTCGCCCGAGACGCCTGCGCGCATCGCCGAGCGCCATCAGGGGCTCTATCAGTTCCTGCTCAACAAGTGGTACTTTGACGAGCTCTATGACCGCATCTTCGTGCGTCCCGCCCGCGCGCTCGGCCGCTTCTTCTGGAAGACCGGAGACGGCAAGATTATCGACGGCTACGGGCCGGATGGGGTAGCCGCCCGCGTGGTCGACGTCACCAATCGCGTTGTCCAGCTCCAGACCGGTTACCTCTATCACTACGCCTTCGCGATGCTGATCGGTGTCGCGGCCCTCACCACTTGGTTCATGTTCACGGGCGGGGTGAAGTGATGTCCGGCGCGCCGATCCTTTCCATCATCACCTTCCTGCCGCTTCTGGGCGCGTTGTTCATCTTCCTTGTTCGGGGTGATGATGCAGCTGCCAAGCGCAATATCCGCTTCGTGGCCCTGTTCACGACGCTGGTGACCTTCGGGCTCTCGCTCATTCCGGCGTTTCTGTTCAACGCCAGTACGGCGGAGTTCCAGTTCATCGAAAAGAGCGCCTGGCTCGGCGGAACGATCTCTTACCACATGGGTGTCGACGGCATTTCTCTGCCGCTGGTGATCCTGACCACGTTCCTGATGCCCTTCTGCATTCTGGCATCTTGGGAATCCATCGATACCCGCGTGAAGGAATATATGATCCTGTTCCTGGCGCTTGAGACGCTCATGGTCGGCGTCTTCTGCGCATTGGATATCGTCCTTTTCTACCTCTTCTTCGAAGCAGTCCTGATCCCGATGTTCTTGATTATCGGCATCTGGGGCGGCAAGCGGCGCATCTACGCCTCGTTCAAATTCTTCCTCTACACCCTGCTCGGTTCGGTCCTGATGCTGCTCGCCATCATGGCGATGTATTGGACCGCTGGGACCACCGACATCACCGCGCTCCTGAAGTTCTCCTTCGGGCGTGAGATGCAGATGTGGCTGTGGATCGCCTTCTTCGCGTCCTTCGCGGTGAAGATGCCCATGTGGCCGGTTCACACCTGGTTGCCGGACGCCCACGTTGAGGCGCCGACTGCAGGGTCTGTGATCCTCGCCGGCGTTCTCTTGAAGCTTGGCGGCTATGGGTTCCTGCGCTTCTCGCTGCCGATGTTCCCTGAGGCGAGCCAGGCCTTTGCGCCGCTGGTGTTCACCCTCTCGGTCGTTGCCATCGTCTACACCTCGCTGGTCGCGATGATGCAGGAGGATATCAAGAAGCTCATTGCCTATTCCTCCGTCGCCCATATGGGCTTTGTGACCATGGGCATGTTTGCCGGCACCGTCGAAGGCATTCAGGGCGCGGTGTTCCAGATGGTCTCCCACGGCATCGTCTCCGGCGCGCTCTTCCTTTGCGTGGGCGTCGTCTATGACCGCATGCACACCCGCGAGATCGCAGCCTATGGCGGGCTTGTGAACCGCATGCCGGTCTATGCTGTCGTGTTCATGGTCTTCACCATGGCCAATGTCGGCCTGCCCGGCACATCAGGCTTTGTCGGCGAATTCCTCACCTTGCTCGGCACGTTCAGGGCGAACACCTGGGTGGCCTTCTTTGCCACCTTCGGGGTCATTTTGTCGGCTTGCTATGCCCTTTGGCTCTATCGGCAGGTGATTTGGGGCAAGCTTGAAAAGCCGTCGCTCAAAAACATCGCCGATCTTGATCGGCGTGAGCTGGTGATCCTGCTGCCGCTGGTGTTCCTCACCATCTATCTCGGCGTCTATCCGGCGCCGGTGCTCAATACATCCGACGTGGCGGTCAACGCGCTCGTCGAGCAGATGAACCAAGCGCTGTCTGCGGCCGGTAAGGCCGCGGCGGTTGTGCGCTGAGGGAAAACAACACCATGGCTCCGCTTCTCGATCTCGTCCCCGCGCTGCCCGAACTCATTCTCGCAATCTCGGCCATGGCCTTGCTGATGGTCGGCGTGTTTCGGGGTGAAGGCTCAAGCGCCATGGTGACCCGTGCTGCGGTTGCGGCTCTGGTGGTTGCAGCCCTCGTCACGATCTGGGTTCCCGGCGGACCGCGCCTCACCTTTGGCGGCTCCTTCGTGTTCGACAGCTTCGCTCGCTTCATGAAGGTCTTGTGCTTCCTCGG
>JBAWYY010000452.1:0-2778 GCA_037143285.1 Alphaproteobacteria bacterium
GCTCTCAACGCCATCTTCACCCAGCCCCCCTTCGATGTCACAGCGCTTGCCGATGAAACGCTCATATGCCGATGCGAAGAGGTGAGCGCAGGCCGCGCGCGGGAGGTTTGTCGGACCGTTGATCCGAGCCTTGCCACCATCAAACGGATGACGCGAGCCGGGATGGGGCGCTGCCAGGGACGGTACTGTGTCGGGCCGCTCACGAAGCTGGTCCAGGCGGAAGGCGGTGCCGCTCCAGACGCGGCGGCGTTCTTCGCGCCACGCCCGCCCGCAAAGCCGGTTCCGCTTGCTGCGGTCGCTTTGGAGAAACCGGAATGGGGCGGCCACCGCCAAGCGGTCCCGCCGCCGTCGTCTCCTCGACCATCAAGAGACCGAGTTCCGTTTGGTCTGATAGAAACGGATGTCGCGGTTATCGGCGCTGGTGTTGTCGGCGCCTGCGTTGCCCGTGAACTTGCAAGCGCAGGCTATGGAGTCACCGTGCTCGACCGGCACGAACCCAATGTCCAAGCGTCCGGCGCCAATGCCGGAAGCATGCATGTGCAGCTTCTCTCCTTTGATTTTGGCGCCAAAGCCCAGGCCGGCGGGCGCCCGGCGGCTGAGGTTTTGCGCATCGCGCCTGCCTCCATCCGGCTGTGGCAGGAACTGGAAAAGATATCTGGCGAAGATCTCGAAATCTCGACCCCAGGCGGGCTGATGGTGGCCGAGACCGAATCCGAAATGGCGTTCCTCGAGCAAAAGGTCGCTTTAGAGCGCAGCTACGGTCTTGAAGCGGAATTGATCGGTGCCAATGAACTCCGCGCCTTAGAACCATATCTCGCGCCGCATCTGATTGGCGCTGCCTATTGCAAGGGCGAAGGCAAGATCAACCCGCTCACTGCGACCTATGCGGTGGTCCGGCTCGCAAAAGCCGCCGGTGCGCGCTTCGAGGGCCAGGCTGCCGTCACGGCGATTTCACGAGAAGGCGGGCGGTGGAAGATCGATACCGAGGCCGGCACCGTGTTGGCCAATCGCGTCGTCAATTGCGCAGGCGGCTGGGCTTCGCTGATCGCGGCCATGGCGGCGCGGCCGATCCCCGTTCAAGGGGCGCCGCTCCAGATGATAGTGACAGAGCCGGGTCCCGCTCTCGTCAGTTGCTTGATAGCGCATGCCGGCCGTCATCTCAGCCTGAAGCAGGCAACAAGCGGCGGCCTCATCATCGGCGGCGCTTGGCCGGCAACACAGGACCTAGTCACCGGCGCGAGCCATGTGGAAAGAGAGAGTGTTGAAGGCAATGCCTGGGTTGCGACCCATGTGCTGCCGGCGGCATCCGCCCTTCGCATTGTCCGGGTTTGGGCGGGTATGAACATCAATATCGATGGCGCGCCTATCCTGGGCGAGATGCCTGGCGCCCCCGGATTTTTCAATTGCGTGACGTCAAACGGCTATTCTCTTGCGCCTGTGGTCGCGCGGATCACGGCTGACATCATGGTGCACGGGCGCTCGGATTTCCCGGTTGCGCCCTTCACCCTGGAACGGTTCGGCTGATCACGCAGCGAGACCGCACCACGCGATGATTGCTTGCGCTCCAATGAGAACGGCGCGCTGGTAGTCATCGATGTCGACCCACTCGTCGGTAGCGCCGTTCTGGGTGAGATCGCCACCCAGCGGACCCAAGCCCACGCAGGGGATGCCGGCCTGAACGATGGGGTTTCTGATATCGCTCGTGGTGTGCATGGCATTGACGATAGGCACCATGCCGGTTTCTGCGGTGATAGCAGCGGCAACTGTGCGGTAGAGCGGGTGATCGTCGCTGATTTCAGCACCGGGAATGCCCGATACCCATTCAATCCCCGGCGGGTGCTTTGCGAACCATGGATCTTCGGCTGGAAGGCTCGCGAGCGTTGCTTCGGTCTCTGCCATCACCTCCGCCAGCGGCGTCCCCGGCGGAAACGCGATAGCGCCTTCGATCACACAGCGCTCGGGAACGCGCGAGAACACGCCAGGTGCGCCCGCTTGGATCCTCGCGATCATGATATTCGTCGACTGGCCAATCGCAGCGTCAAGGCGCGGATGATGGATGCGCGCTGCGCGTGCTTTACCCAGGCGGTCGAGGGCATCCAATACGAGGCGCGCTTTCTCAACGGCATTCACAGCGCGATGGGCGAACGCAGTCTGGATCGGCTCCGTGGTATCAGGCCCCTGCCCCGTCACTGTAATCCGGAAATCTAGCTGGCTTGAAGAGAAGGCCTTGATCTCGCCCATGCCGCGTCCGGATTCTGCGGGGTGCCAGTAGATCGCGGCATCGGCCTTGTGACCCGCCTGAAGCACTGCGGCCACGCCTCGGGCATGGCGCTTGCTGGGCGTGGAGGTGATGATGAGGTCGCCTGCAAGCCTGACGTCTGCGCCATGAAGTGCCTCGACTGCCGCGACCATGATGGCAACACCGGCGAGGTCGTCCGAGACACCCCAACCATAAAGGCGCCCTTCGGCGCATTCGGCCGCGAATGGGTTATGTCGCCAACCCGGGGTTTCCGGCACGGGTTCGCCATCCGGATGGGCAAAGCAAATGAGGCTGGGCCCGCCCCCAGCGCCTTTGAGCCGTCCAATGATCGCCTCGCGGGGCGCGATAGCCTGAGCCGACCCTGTCGTAAACTCTTCAACGAGGGTAATGCATGCAGGCGAATATTCGAGGCGATCAACGGCGCAACCCGCTGCGGCCAACCGATCTGCGACAAGGCGCTGAACAGCCCCTTCCCCCTCCTCGGTCGCCCGAATGAGCTCGCTCAGCAGCGCCAGATT
>JBAWYY010000453.1:0-2744 GCA_037143285.1 Alphaproteobacteria bacterium
TGGCACCCGCGCCGATGGCAAGGCGATCGGCACCGATCCCTATACCCTGGAACTCGTTCGCAATGGCACGACGGTCCCGGTCCTCACCTCCGGCAAGGTCTCGACCGTCGACACCGCCGATGGCACGACCACATTGTCCATCGGATCACAGAAAATTCCGGCGTCCAGCGTGCGTTCCATCAGCCTGTGAGCGTCGCTGAAAAAGCATTTCGCGGGCTTAGGCTAAATTTAACATCCGCCATGTACCGTCTTCTCACGTTGGTCAGTTGCGTGAGTAGTGTGAGAGTATCATGACCGAGCCCATGCGTCCGCGGGTGAAGTATGTAATCGGGCCGGACGGTAGTCCGCTAACGATTGCGGATCTTCCGCCGCCCGAAACCCACCGGTGGGTCATTCGCCGTAAGGCGGAAGTCGTCGCCGCAGTGCGCGGAGGTCTCCTCAGCTTAGAGGAAGCCTGTAAGCGCTATACGCTGACCATTGAGGAGTTCCTCAATTGGCAGCATGCCATTGACCGCCACGGGCTTGCGGGCTTGCGCACGACGCGCATCCAGCACTATCGCCAATAGCGCTCAGGCCTCGTCGGCAAGGTGAGGATGCCGGCGACGGGCTCTTGCCCGCGCCGGGTCACCCTGTTCTTGCGTGATCGCGACTAACAGTGCCTTGACGACAGCGCATGGTGGAGCCAAAGACCAACTGGCCCAACCTCCGTGCGATGGGTCAATAGCGCCCTTCGGCGCAGCGCACGCGATGGCTTAAGACCGTGTCCATGCCGCTGCCTTCGTTCGACCGTCGCGATGCATTGAAGCTCCTGGCTGCTGCCGGGGTAAGCTTGCCCACTCTTGCGCAGGCCCAAACCCCGCCGCCACAAAGCAATCCCACGCCAACGGCCCGCTTCGTCTACGAGGACGTGATCCGGCGCGCCCGCGATCTCGCTGCCATCGCCTACGAGGCACCGCGCCCGCAGTTACCGCGCGAATTGAGCGCGATGAATTTCGACCAATATCGGGAAATCCGTTTTCGCCCCGAACGGTCTCTGCTCGCCCAAGGCGGCGGCCCCTTCCGCCTGCAGATGTTCCACCTCGGTTTCATCTATCAGCAGCCGGTGGTCGTGAATGTCATTCGTGAGGGGATCGCAACGCCGGTTGCCTATGCGGCCAATCTCTTCGACACCGGGCGCAATCGCTTTGAGCGGCCCTTGCCGGTCGATCTTGGCTTTGCCGGTTTTCGCCTGCACCATCCGCTGAACGACCCCCGCGTCCATGACGAGCTCATCTCGTTCTTGGGGGCGAGCTATTTTCGCTTCCTCGGTCGCGGCCAGAAATATGGCCTCTCTGCACGCGGCATCGCGGTCAATACCGCAGGTCCCGGCCAGGAAGAATTCCCGATCTTCCGGGAGTTCTGGGTTGAGACGCCCGCGGCGGATGCGACCTCGGCGACGATCCTCGCCCTACTCGACGGCGAGAGCCTGACCGGCGCCTTCCGCTTCACCGTCTATCCCGCCGCCGAAACCGTGCTCGATGTCCATTGCACGCTGTTTCCCCGCCGGCCGATTGCGAAACTGGGTGTCGCGCCTCTCACCTCGATGTTCTTCTATGCTGAGAATGATCGGCGTTTCTTCGATGATTATCGCCCGGAACTGCACGATTCCGATGGGCTGTTGATCCATTCCAACACCGGCGAATGGCTCTGGCGGCCCCTTCGCAATCCAAAGGCCGTCGAAGTCTCGCAGTTCATTGATCGCGGCGTGCGCGGCTTCGGGCTAATGCAGCGCGACCGCATCTTCGAGCATTATCAGGACCTCGATCTGAACTATGAGGCCCGCCCGAGCTATTGGGTTGAGCCACGCGAAGGCTTCGGCGAAGGCCGCATCGAACTCGTCGAAATTCCGACCACCGATGAGACCAACGACAATATTGTGGCGTCCTGGGTGCCGGCACGCCCGGTGGAACCAGGCAATACGCTGGTCTTCGCCTATCGCGTGACGTCCACGCTAAACGAGGGGCGCCTTCACCCCGGCGGCTTCGCACTCAACACCTACCGCACCCGGCCAACGGCGCTGGGGTCGGCTGAGCAGGTGCCGCCCTATGCCACGCGGTTCATCATCGACTTTACCGGCGGCGATCTCGATTATCATTTGTCACAGCCCGAACAGGTCCAGGTGGTGCCGACCGCCAGCGGCGCACGGATCATCCGCACCTTCGTTGTGCCCAATACCCAAACGCGCGGCTTCCGGGCCGGCATTGATGTGGTGGGCGAAGCAGGACAGACCGTTGACATGCGGGCCTTCCTGCGCGCCGGCAATCGGGCGCTAACGGAAACCTGGACCTTTCCTTGGAAGGTGGAGTGAGGCGCACTCTTCCGCCCGCTCGTCATCAGCGCTAGGCTCGTCGCCTTAGCGCGGACGAAACCCATGCACGGCGACCACGACCACCCCCATGATCACGATCATCACCACGATGATCACGACCATCACCATGACCATCACCACGATCACGACCATAGCGACTTGTCGCCCATGGATGCGCGGGTGCGAGCGATTGAGACGATCCTCACCGAGAAGGGCTATGTCGACCCGGCAGCACTCGACCTCCTGATCGAGACCTATGAGACCAAGGTCGGGCCGCATAACGGCGCCCGCATTGTGGCCAAGGCCTGGGCCGATCCTGCTTTCCGCGCCCGTTTGAAGGCGGATGCCACCGCTGCAATTGCCGAACTCGGTTATAGAGGCCGCCAGGGCGAGCATA
>JBAWYY010000454.1:0-2743 GCA_037143285.1 Alphaproteobacteria bacterium
CAGGAACCCTCCCGATTCGCGGCGTTAACGAATCGGTCATTCCTTGGATCCGCACCAAAGGAGGTAGCTCATGCTATCCAGTGCATCCGTTCAAGACCTTCAAATCAAGGCCTTCAACGCCACTTGTTTCCAACGGCGACTTCCCCTCCGCATTGAGCGCTGCGCTCTGTCTGGCGCGAGGTGGTATCGGCTCAAGGACAGCGGCACCAAGCGTTTGGTCCATTTGTCGCGATTCCGTAACGTGATTCTGTTACTGGGAATTGCGCATGCCCTCGAAGTCTATGAAGCCGATATCGGCTCATTCGTGCTCAATCGTCGAACTGACAACGACCAGCGCAATGCCGGTCGCAGCGATGGGGTCGTTGCGCTCTACGCGCAGTGACACGTGATCCGTTCAGTAGCGTCTGCGTGACTGAGCCATAAAATCACAACTCGGAAAGGCCATCCGAAATGCGGACATCGCACCCGCGTGCGCCCACGCGCCTGCCAACCCGTCGTTCTGATGAAAAGCTGCTGCGCCGCATCGCCTCCAAGGGGCGACGCGTCCAGCTTGATGACGACGTCCTGCGGTCACGAGGACATCTCGAAACCCTCGTCTCGGACCTACGCCGCGCCTCATTCTGGTGCGTCGAGCGTGAACGCGACGAGGACTGCGAACTGCTCTTCGGCGATCTGATCGGCACCATGTTTGAGCCGGCAAAACTCACCGATGCGATCCATTCGGAACCTCGGCTGGAGGCCGCCGTGAAACGCGGCCTTAAGCTCATCGTGGTTGTTCAATAGGTCGGTCGGTCCTGCCGGCGGTTCGCCGGTGATGGTCATCTGCCTCTGACGCGCTGGAACACCGCTTGCTCTCTTTCCTACAGCAAGTCGGAACATGTCTCCCCAAGGGACATGCCAAGCGGAAAAGGCAAGTTGAGCATGGTCGCCGTTTCAAATTGGGCCAAACCGCGCCTCAATCGGGACGTCATCCGAGGTCCCGGTGATCTCGCCATGAGCATGGTGCAACCGAAAGTCCCCTCGGCGCAGGTGGCCTTGGTGACGCCGAGCTATGACCGCGACTTTCAGTCTTGCAAGCTCCTTTGCGAGACGATCGACACCTATGCCACCGGCCATTGCGGCCATTTCATTCTGATCGACCCAAGCGACGCCGCCCTTTTTTCCGCTCTTGCCGGGCCCAACCGGTTCATCGTGACGGATGAGGATTTGTTGCCGCGCGGCGCCTTGATCCCCTTGGGCCTGCGCTGGCGTGGTCGCAAATACTGGGCCGCCGGTTTCAAGATGCCGGTCAATGGTTGGCATGTGCAGCAGATCCGCAAGATCGCGGTGGCCGCGAGCCTCGACATTGACCAGGTCGTGGTGATCGATTCCGACACTTATCTCTGCCGCGAAGTGGACTTCTCGGATCGGAACCGAGATGCCGTTCCGCTCTATGCCGACCCGGGCGCGGTCCGCGAAAACCGGCCGAACCATATCCGCTGGTTCCAGTCGGCTCATGCGCTCCTGGGCTATGAGGCACCCCCCATTCCCGCCGACGATTTCATCGGCCATGTCATTACCTGGGATACGGCAAGCGTTCGCTCAATGATTGCCCGCATCGAAACGGTGAACGGCCGCCCCTGGTGGGACGCGCTTTGTGCGATCCGCCACTTCTCGGAATATATGATCTACGGCGTAACCGTCTTGAACGATGCCGCCCTTGCCGCCCGCCACGAGCCGACAAGCCAGAGCGTTTGCCAGTCCTATTGGGACGCTGAGCAACTGGATGAGGCCGCCATCACGTCGATGCTCGCGAGCCTCACGCCGGATCAATATTCGATCGCGATCCAATCCTTCTCGCCCACATCGCGCGACCTCATTCGCAGCGTGATCATGGCGCCGCGCCTTGTACCTGGGGTGTCCTTATGAGCCGATTTTCGATGACGACCATCATCGATACCCTGCGCCACGGACGGCTGCACGCCTCCGACTTTGCGCGGGTCTTCTCAGGTACGGTCGCCAAGCTCGCGCTGCAATTCATCCTGTTTTTCGTGTTGGCCAATACGCTTGCCATTGCCGATTTCGGGGTGTTCGCGACCGTTACCTCCATCTCCTTGATCGCTTCGCGCGCAACCGCCTTCGGTCTGCCATCGCTCGCCTTGAGCGCCGCCGCATCCCGCCCAACGTCGCTCGGGCCGACGCTTGCCTCCACGGCGCTTTGGTTTGTTGTCTCGGCACCGCTGCTCATGGGCCTGGCCGCACTGATCCACACCCTCATGTTCGCCGAGCGACTGCCGCTTGGCTGGTTCCTCTTGCTCATGGCAGCGGACGTGTTCGCCTGGCGGGCGCTAGAAACCGTCGCCATTGTCAATGAAGGCCAGCGCCGCTTCACGGTGGCTGCGGCCTGGGTCGTGCTCGGCATCGCGCTCAAGGTCGCTGCGGCGCTTGTGCTGATGCTCAGCGACTATCACGATCTCATCCACTTCATTCCGCTCTATGCCAGCGCCACCACCGCTGCTGCCGTGCTCGCGCTCGTTTTCGGTCTGCCGAAGCTGCGCTATCGGCTGAAGCTTCGCCTTGCCATCGCGCAAGCCAAACGCGGCCTGCTGCTGACCGGCTCCAATGTCATCTTCTTTGCGCAAAACGAGCTTGATAAGACCCTGGTGTTCTTGCTGGCGGGCGACAAGATGGCGGGCTTCTACGCCATTTCCATGCGCGTTGTGGACCTCACCGCCGCCCCCATTCGCGCATTCAATCAGCTCAT
>JBAWYY010000455.1:0-2734 GCA_037143285.1 Alphaproteobacteria bacterium
CTGGAGCAGATCGCGGATGAGATGGACGCGACGCTCTATCGCAGCGCCTTCAACCCGATCATCGCCGAGGCGCGCGACGCCTGCCACGGCCTCTATCACGCCGAGACCGGCGCGACGCTGGTGCAGGGCACGAAGGGCCTGCCGATCTTTGTCGGCGCCATGGCCTTTGCCGTTCGCGCGGTGATTGAGAAGGTGCGCGAGAACGGTGGGCTCAACTCCGGCGACACCTTCATCTTCAACGATCCCTATGCCGGCGGCACGCACCTCAACGACTTTCGTCTGGTTCGACCGATCTTCCGCAAGGGCGTGCTCTTCTGCTGGCTCGCCTCCGTCGGCCATTGGCTCGATATCGGCGGCAATGTGCCGGGGGGCTATAATCCCAAAGCCACCGAAAGCTTCCAGGAGGGCATGCGCGTGCCCGTGGTGAAGCTCTATTCAGGCGGCGAGTTGCGCCAGGATATCCTGGATATCTTGGCGGCCAATTCCCGCTTGCCCAATTCCAATTGGGGTGACCTCAACGGCCAATTGAATGCGCTCGATCTCGGCGAACGGCGCTTGAACGCGCTCCTCGACGAGCATGGCGAGGCGACCATCGATGCGGCCTTCGCCGCCTTCTCCGATCGCGCTGAGGCGCTCATGCGCCAAGCGATCAGCGAATTGCCCGATGGCGCCTATCGCTTCGAGGACTATCTCGACAATGACGGCATCGTCGATGAGCGCCTGATCGTCGCGCTTGATCTCACCATCGCTGGCGAGACCATGGTGCTCGACTTCTCCCGTTCCTCGCCTGCCTGCCAGGGACCGATCAATATCTCGCGGGCGACCTCGGTCGCCGCCTGCTATGTCGCGCTGAAGCATGTCTTCACCGACGTGCCGGCCAATGCGGGGTGCTTGAGGCCCATCACCTTCGTTATCCCCGACACGACGCTTTTGGGCGCCGGCGCGCCGAAACCCATGGCGGGCTATACCGAGACGATCCTGCGCCTCATCGGCGTGGTCTTCGGTGCGCTCGCCTCCGCCGTGCCCGATCAGGCGACCGCTTGTCCCTTCGGCACCATCAATGCGCTCTCGATTGCCGGCCATCGGGCCAATGGCGCGCGCTGGGTGATGTTCTCCTTCTTCGGCGGCGGTCTTGGCGGCAATCCCGAAAGCGACGGCCTCAACCACGCCAATAATCCGATCTCGACCGCAACCATCCCGCCAGCCGAGATCATGGAGGCCGCATATCCCGTGATCTTCACCCAATGGGGTTTGAGGCCCGACTCGGAGGGGCCAGGCACCCAACGCGGCGGCTTCGGTGCCGTCTATGAGATCGAACTCTTGGACGAGCGTGGTGCCGATGTCTTCTTGCTCGGCGAACGCGGCCGTTACGCGCCCTTCGGCGTCAATGGCGGCGCCGAGGCAGCACTCAATCGCTTCACCTGGACGGCTAAAGACGGCACCCACGAGCCGCCTATGGCCTCCAAGATTACCGGTGTGGCGCTCGCCACAGGCAAACGCGTGCGCCTTGAAACGCCGGGCGGCGGCGGCTTTGGTCCGGCCCACGACCGGGCGCCCACAAAAGTCGCCCGCGATGTCCGCGAAGGCCTGGTGAGCGTTGAACGCGCCCGCGACGTCTATGGCGTCGTCGTGAGCGCGCGTGGCGAAGTCGATGAGGCCGCAACCCTTGCCGCGCGGGGACAGCCCTCATGACCACGCTTGTCGGAGTGGACGTCGGCGGGACCTTCACGGACCTGTTCTTCATGGATGAGGCCAAGGGCACCTTTGCAACCGCCAAGGTCCCGTCCAATCGCGGCGACGAGGCAGTGGGCTTCCTTGAGGGCCTCAAGCGCTTCGGCGCCATCGCCGATCTCGGCTCTATCGTCCATGGCACCACGGTCGGCACGAACGCGCTGTTGGAGCGCAAGGGCGCGCGCGTCGGTGTGATCACGACGGCAGGCTTTCGGGACGTGTTGGAAATGCGCCGGCGCGACCGTCGCCATACCTGGGGCCTTTGGGGCGATTTCACCCCCATTGCCTCGCGCGACCTGCGCCTTGAGGTTCAGGAACGTACGCTCGCCGACGGCACCGTCCGTGAGGCTGTTGATGCGGAGGAGGTCGCAAAGGCCGCCCGCGCGCTGATGGCATTGGGCGCGGAGGCGCTCGCCATCGTCTTCGTCAATGCCTATGCCAATCCCGCCAATGAACGGGCGGCGGCGGCTGCGGCCCGCGCGGTCTGGCCCAATGAGCATGTCTCCGTCTCCAGCGAGATCCTGCCGGAAATTCGTGAGTTCGAACGGGCCTCCACCACCGCGCTGAACGCCTATCTTCAGCCCGTGGTCGGCGGTTATCTCGCCAAGCTTGAGGCGGCGCTCGCAAGCGAAGCCTATGGCGGGCCGTTCCACATCGTCCAGTCCAATGGCGGGGTGATGTCGACGGCAACCGCGAGGCGTCTGCCGGTGCGCACCGCGCTGTCAGGCCCGGCCGCCGGCGTCATTGCGGCGGCCGCCATCTCAACGGCAGCCGGCTACCCCAATGTGATCACCGGCGATCTCGGCGGCACTTCGTTTGACGTCTCGCTCATCGCCGAAGGTGAGGCGGCGCTCGCGGCCCAGACCACCATCGATTTCGGCCTCGTCATCCGCAATCCCATGATCGAGATCACCACCATTGGCGCGGGCGGCGGTTCCATTGCCCATGTCGACCGCGGCGGCTTTCTTGAGGTAGGGCCGGAAAGCGCGGGGTCCCGTCCCGG
>JBAWYY010000456.1:0-2733 GCA_037143285.1 Alphaproteobacteria bacterium
GGGAGACGATGGATGCGCCGATTGCCGAGCGCGACGACAATTGGCCGCTCGTCTCAGCCTCGCCCATCGCCTATGTCCCCGGCGTCAATGCCGAGCCCGCCGAGCTTGATCGCGCCGGCATGGACCGCATCACCGCGGAGTTCGTGCAAGCCGCCGAGCGCGGTGCACGGGCGGGCTTCGACCTTCTCGAATTGCACTGCGCCCACGGCTATCTCCTGGGTTCCTTCCTCTCACCCCTCACCAACCAGCGCCAGGACGCCTATGGCGGCTCGCTGGAAAACCGACTGCGCTTTCCCCTCGAGGTCTTTAGCGCCATGCGCGCGGTGTTCCCCGCGAACCGGCCGATGTCGGTGCGCATTTCCGCCTCCGACTGGGCGCCGGGCGGGATCACCGAAGATGATACCATCGCCATCGCTCACGCCTTCGAAGAGGCGGGCTGCGACCTCATCGACGTCTCGGCGGGCCAGACCATTGCCGAGCAGAAGCCCATTTACGGCCGCATGTTCCAGGCGAAGTTTGCCGAAGCGATCCGCAATACCGCTGGCATCGCCACCATGGCGGTCGGCGCGATCACGGAAGCCGCTCAGGTCAATACGATCCTGCACACCCGCCGCGCGGATTTGGTCGCGCTCGGCCGGCCCCACATGTGGAACCCCTATTTCGCGCGCCAAGCGGCTGCAAGCTATGACGCCCGCGTGGGCCATTGGCCCAAGCCCTATCTCCCCGGCCGTGATCAGGCCTATCGCGAGCTCTCCAAGGCGCGCGAGGATTTGATCGCGCTTCGGCGCAAGGCTCGCCCCAACCGGCACGCCAAGGGGTGATGAGGAGGTGCGGTCAAAGCTCTCGGAATAACCATCCTTCCATCAACGCGACCAGCCCCCTAGCGCGTTCAAACGCAACGGGTTTAAGGTGAGGTTCGCGTCACAACATAAACGCGCAAATCAACGCTGTGAGAGATGTATCCATGACGATGGCGATCCGTATCCATAAGGCCGGTGGCCCCGAAGCAATGGTGTATGAGGACGTGCCTCTGACCCCGCCGGGTCCGGGCCAGGCGCTGGTCCGTCACACCGCCATCGGCGTGAATTATATCGACATCTACCAGCGCACCGGCGCCTATCCCCTGCCGCTGCCGACCGCGCTGGGCATGGAGGGCGCGGGCGTCGTTGAGGCGCTTGGGCCGGGCGTGACTGAAGTGAAGATCGGCGACCGCGTCGCCTATGCCTCGACCCCTCCCGGCTCCTATTCGCAGAAGCGCCTGATTGCCGCCGACCGGCTGGTGAAGGTGCCTGCTGCCATTTCGGACAAGACGGCGGCCGCCATCATGCTGCAGGGCATGACCGCGCATTATCTTCTGAAGCAGACCTATGTGGTGAAGAAGGGCGACTTCGTGCTCGTCCACGCCGCCGCCGGCGGCATGGGCCTCATCCTCTGCCAATGGGCGAAGTCGCTCGGCGCCACCGTGATCGGTACGGTGTCCTCCCCGGAGAAGGCTGCGCTCGCCAAGAAGAACGGCTGCAAATTCCCGATCAATTACACGACCGAGGACTTCGTGGCCCGCGTCAAAGCCATCACCGACGGCAAGGGCGTTCAGGTTGTTTATGACGGCGTCGGCAAGGACACCTTCCTCAAGTCGCTGGAATGCCTCGCCCAGCGCGGCCATCTCGTCAATTACGGCTCGGCCTCCGGCCCGCCGGACCCGATCGCACCAGGCATTCTGGGCGCAAAATCCGCGAGCCTGTCGCGGCCGACCCTGTTCCACTACATCGCCACCCGCAAAGAGCTCCTGGCCAATGCCAAGGACCTCTTCTCGGTGGTGAAATCGGGCACGGTGAAGATCCAGAAGCCCATCGAATATGCGCTGAAGGATGTGGCCCAGGCGCACAAGGACCTTGCCTCGCGCAAGACCACGGGCTCGATCATCCTGATCCCGTAAGCGGCACGCTCGGGGACGAGGCCTGCAAGGCCTCGGCGCCCTGCCCTAATCCGTGTGCCGCGCGCGAATGCGGCGCACGGTCCAGCCGACGCCAAAGAGAACGACGGGCAGCGCTAAGGCGACCGCAACCGTTGGCTCGAGCGTGATCCAGTTGGCGTCTTTCGCGCCTCGGAACGCAAAGCCCAACAGTCCCAGAATGTAATAGGACACGGCCGCGACCGAGAGGCCTTCCACCGTCTGCTGCAGGCGAAGCTGCAGCTTGGCGCGGTTGTTCATGCCCTCCAAGAGCGCCTTGTTCTGCCGTTCCATTTCGATATCGACGCGGGTGCGCAACAGATTGGCCGCGCGCTCCAGTTTCTTCAACAGGTCGGCTTGGCGGTCGACCATGGATTGGCAGGTGCGCACCGCCGGCGCCATGCGTCGATCGAGAAACGCGCCCCAGGAGGAATGGCCGCCTTGGGCCATTTCGCCCAGGAGTTCGAGGCGTGATTTGACCAGCGCGTCATAGGCGCGCGTCGCGCCAAAGCGGAACGAGGAGGAGGCAGCCTCCGCCTCCAGGTCGGCGGCGCGTGAGACGAGCGTGTCGAGGAGCGCGCCGTTGTCGGCGAGCCCTTCTGCCGTGCGCATGCTCTGTGCCACCTGAACAAGCTCGCGCTCCACGCGCGAGATCACCGGCCCAAGGCGTTGCGCCTCCGGCAAGCCGAGAAGCGCGAAGGTACGATAGGTCTCGATTTCCAGAAGGCGCTGAACCAGCGCGCCGCCAAGCGCTGGCGCGAGCCCATGATCGATGACGAGAA
>JBAWYY010000457.1:0-2725 GCA_037143285.1 Alphaproteobacteria bacterium
CTGGGAAAGGGTACGCGACGCTTTGGCCCTCGACTGTCATGCCGCATGGCAAAACTGCCGGGTTTGCGGGTATCCTTATGAGGTGCGACGGTCTATCGGGAAACTCGTATTCTTGATCGCACCCTTGGAAATTCTGATGCCTTTTCGCCTGATCCTGTTCACGCTTGCCGCCGCACTCGTGCTCGGCCCGGCCCAAGCTTCGGCTGAAGAGCGGCGTGCGCGTGCCGGCGAAGTCGATACTGAACATGCCTTCGGCAACACCACCGGCGCCGATACAGAAGAGCCCGGTGCCTTCGTGCCCCATCTCGTACTGCCGACCCGGCTCGGTAAGACCGGCGGTACTTTCGTCCTCAACACCCCCTCGCTTGAACTAAAATATGGTGTGGTCGAGGGGTTTTCGGCATCCCTCTCGCTGCGCGGACTTGCCGCCCATGTGCGCGGTGTGCCGGGCATTGCCGATGTCTCGGGCGGGGCTGTCACCGGCGTCGGCCTGCAGGGCCGATATCGCGTACTTGACCGCGCAACAGCCCCCATCGGCTTCACGATTCAGGCCGGCATCACCACCGACCACCGCGACATCACGCTCGGCCGCGGCGGGCGTAATGACGGCTTTGATTTCCGCCTCGCCTTCGATGCCGAGCCCGTCTTTGACCAATGGATCGTCGCCGCCAACGTGATCGGCACCTCCGGCCGCAGCCGACCCGCCGGTGGCCCGGACTTGCAGTTCTCTTCGCTCACCGGGCTTGCTCTTGCCTCCACCTTCCGCGTCGCACCCAATGTCTGGATCGGCGGCGAGGCGCAATATCTGCGGAGCTATGCCGGCTCGACCTTCGGGCGCTTCGAGGGCGATGCCCTCTCCATCGGACCGACGATCTATTTTGTGAACGGGCCGGGATGGGTGACCCTCTCCTGGACCGCTCAAGTTGCCGGCCGCGAGATCGGCGGCTCGAACCGCGGGCTCAACCTGCGCGACTTTGATCGTCATCAAGTTCTGCTCGTCATCGGCCGGAGATTGTAACCCACCGGCACGAATTACCTTTGAACGCGTTGATCGAAGCCTGCGAAACGGCTACGAGTTCAGCAACGTCGGAGGAACCGATGACCACGATCAGCGCCGTAGAAAGCGCAACAGGTCAAAACCATGCGTGGCCGATTGAGGTGCGTTTGTCGAAGGACAAGCGCCGGCTCACCGTGTCTTTCGACGAGGGCACGGTGCATGTGCTCGACGCCGAATATCTGCGCGTCGAAAGCCCGTCTGCCGAGGTTCAGGGGCACTCGCCCTCCGAGCGGAAGTTCATTGGCGGCAAGAGCGCGGTCGAAATCATTGGCATTGACCTCGTTGGCCATTATGCCGTCCGATTGACATTCGATGATTTGCATTCGTCCGGGATCTTCTCCTGGGATTACCTCTACGAACTCGGGCGTGACCGTAAGGTTCGCTGGAACCGGTATCTGGAAGGGCTCGCCGCCGCTGGCGGGTCCCGTGAACGCGCAAAACTCGCGAAGGCCGCATCATGATCCCTTGGATCGCCACCAAGCAATTCACCGTCGACCTGTTCCCCGCCTGGACCAAGACCGAGGGCGATAAGGACTGGAGTTTGGGCGCCGTCACCGTCGATGTCACCGACATCACGGCCAAGCTCGACAAACTCATTGCCGAGCTGAACGAGGATCAGTGGGAGATCAAGCTCGTGGTGCCGCTCGACAAGAGCCTCACCTATCACGAGCACCAGAAGGTGATCCGCGCGGGCAATCGCAAAGAGCCGGAAGCGGTTCTCGGCGCCTTTGGCCTTGGCTGGGCCGCTGGCACCACCTCGTCCCTCATGGTCGTGTGCCAGCGCACTGAATGGCTCGATGACGAGGAATATAAGGCGCGCATGCAGGCCCGCCGCGATCATCTCGATCGCGAAAAGCGTCGGGAAGAGCGCAGCGCCATGATCGCTGAGAATGCCGCGATCAATGCGCAGATCACCGCCACCCAGAAAATGCTGGATGAGGCCCGGGCAACTGGCGTTGAATCGAAGAAGTCCGGCTTCCTGCGCGGCGAGAAGTTCGTCTTCGGCGGCGTTGAATATGCGACGCGCGGCGAGGCAGAAGCTGCCCTTCAGGCCCGCATCGCCGAGCTTGAGACCGAGCTTGTGGCCTTGCCCAAGACCCTTAAGGATGTGCCGCCGGAGCTGTAAGGCGCCTCTTGCTCCAGGCGGTCGCGGCACTGTCGCCGGCAACGCCGAGAGCAAAGGCGACCGCTGAGCCAATAAACATCGCGTGGGCGTCGATGCCTGCTGCCGGCAGCGCCGCAAAGAGGGTGGCGCTGACCGCTTGGCTGATGCCTGCGGTAATAGTCAGTGCGCCCCAGGCGGCAGCCTGATCGCGCGCGCCAACGATCTCGCGCAGGCGCGAGGCGGAATAAGCGCCGAAGGCCATGATGAAGCCGACATTGATGAAGCCCGCGACGATCTGCGCCGGCAGCTGATCCATCAGCGCCGGCACGAGCGAGACAACCGCACAGAAGCCCATGGTCAGGCGCGAGGTGAGCGTCGCGCCTAAGCGGTCGGCAAGCCCGCCTGTGGTGATCGGCAAGATCAAGGCGCCGAGCCCGCAGGCGATCCAAACAATGCCGCCTGCTTGCAGGCCATGACCCAGCGCGCGCGCCACATGGTCGACCAGCAGCACAGTATGGGGGACGCTCGCGAAGGCAACGCCCGCATGGAGGATCAGGAGCCCT
>JBAWYY010000458.1:0-2721 GCA_037143285.1 Alphaproteobacteria bacterium
TGAAGATCGAGGAAATGCAGGGCGGCACCTTCACCATCTCCAATGGTGGGGTCTATGGCTCGCTCATGTCGACGCCGATCCTGAACGCGCCGCAATCCGGCATCCTGGGCATGCACAAGATCCAGGATCGTCCCATGGTCGTCGGCGGCAAGATCGAGATCCGCCCGATGATGTATCTGGCGCTCTCCTATGACCACCGCATTGTCGATGGCAAAGAGGCCGTCACCTTCCTGGTCCGGGTCAAGGAAAGCCTTGAGGATCCGGCCCGCCTCGTCATGGATCTGTGAGGGTCGCTATGCTGAGCCGGCTCGTTTTTTCGGCGCTTGTCGGTCTCTCACTATCCGCCTGCGCGCGGACGCCGGAGGATGTGGGCCTCTTGTCGCCCACGCCGTGCACGGTGGTCGACCGGCTCGGTCTCATTTGGGACGGTCGCTGCACGGCTTTCGAACTCTCCTGGACACCGGGGGCGACGCGGCTCTCGGTCGTCAACCACACGCCGGCCGATATCTCGATCCAAGAGCTGAGCGGCTCCTATCGCTGGCTCACCGTGCGTGAGGTGTCGCCCGGTCTCTTTTGCCGGCTGACGAAACCCTATCCGCAGGAGCGAGTAGTCACCCAGGACTGCCGCCGCCAGGGCGATGCTGGCAATTGGGTTCAGGTGCGGGGCTGATATGACCACATCCGGCGTTATCATCGTCACCGGAGCAAGCCGCGGCATTGGCCGCGCGGTGGCGCTCAAGCTTGCTGCGACCGGCCACACCATCCTGGTCAACTACATTGCGAATGCGGCGGCCGCCCATGAGGTGGTAGCTCAGATCAAGGCGAGCGGCGGGCGTGCCACGTCATTTGCCGGCGATGTGGCAGTAGAAGCCGACATCCTCGCCCTCTTCGCCGAGGCTGACCGCCTCGGGCCGCTTGTCGGCCTCGTCAACAATGCTGGCATTGTCATGCCCATCAGTCGGGTTGATGCCTATAGCGCCGAGCGCGTCGCGCGCATGATGGCGGTCAATGTCACTGGCTCCATTCTCTGCGCCCGCGAAGCGGTGAAGCGGCTCTCCACCCGCCATGGCGGTCTTGGCGGGGTCATCGTCAACCTCTCCTCCATTGCAGCGCGCCTCGGCGCTCCCGGCGAATTTGTCGACTACGCCGCCTCCAAAGGCGCCATCGACAGCTTCACGGTGGGGCTCGCCAAGGAAGTGGCAGCCGAGGGCATCCGCGTGGTGGCAGTCCGCCCCGGCCTGATCGACACCGAAATTCACGCCTCTGCCGGCGCGCCTGATCGCGCGCAGCGGATGGCCGCAACTGTTCCGATCCCGCGCGTCGGCACCGCCGACGAGGTGGCTGATGCCGTGGTCTGGCTCATGTCCGACGCCGCGCGTTACGTCACCGGCACCTTCATCGATGTGACCGGCGGCCGCTAAGGACCGCCGCAACTCCCTATCAACCCAGGCTTAAGAGCACCCCATGTCCCATGACCTGATCGTGATCGGCACTGGCCCCGGCGGCTATGTCTGCGCCATCCGCGCGGCCCAACTCGGCCTGAAGGTCGCCGTGGTGGAAAAGCGCAAGACCCATGGCGGCACCTGCCTCAATATCGGCTGCATCCCGTCCAAGGCGCTGCTCCATGCCTCCGAATTGTTTGAGGAGGCCGGCCACGGCTTTGACGCTTTCGGCATCGAGGTGCCGGCGCCGAAGCTCAATCTCACCAAGATGATGAAGCACAAGCAGGATGTGGTGGACGCCAATGTGAACGGCGTCGGCTTCCTGTTCAAAAAGAACAAGGTGGAGAGCTTCACCGGCACCGGCACCATCATCGCGCCGGGCAAGGTGCAGGTGACGGCGGAGGACGGCTCGACCCAGGTGCTTGAGACCAAGTCCATCGTGATTGCCACCGGCTCTGACGTGACCCCGCTGCCGGGCGTCACCATCGACGAGAAGCAGATTGTCTCCTCCACCGGTGCGCTCGATTTGACCGCCGTGCCGAAAAAGCTCGTGCTGATCGGCGCGGGCGTCATCGGCCTTGAGCTCGGCTCGGTCTGGCGCCGTCTCGGCTCGGAGGTGCTCTGCATCGAATATCTCGACCGCATCTTGCCGGGCATGGATGGCGAGATCGCCAAGCAGTCCCAGCGCCTCCTTGAAAAGCAGGGCATCGCCTTCAAGCTCTCGTCCAAGGTGACGGGCGCAACCGCCTCGAAGAAGGGCGTGACGCTCACCGTTGAGCCCGCGGCCGGCGGTGCGGCTGAGACCATTACCGCCGATGTGGTGCTGGTGGCCATTGGCCGCCGTGCCTTCACTGAGGGCCTCGGCCTTGAGGCGGCGGGCGTTGCCATGGAGCGCGGCCGCGTCGTCATCGACGATCATTTCCGCACGAATGTCGCGGGCATCTATGCCATCGGCGATGTGGTGCGCGGGCCCATGCTCGCCCACAAGGCCGAGGACGAGGGCGTTGCCTGCGCCGAAATCATCGCGGGCAAGGCGGGCCATGTGAACTACGGCGTCATTCCAGGCGTCGTCTATACCTTCCCAGAAATCGCCTCGGTCGGACAGACCGAGGAAGAGCTGAAGACGGCGGGCGTCGCCTATAAGGTCGGCAAATTCCCCTTCACCGCCAATGGCCGCGCGCGGGCCAATCGCACCACCGACGGCTTCGTGAAGGTGCTGGCGGATGCGACCACCGACCGGGTGCTGGGCGTTCATATTGTGGGCGCTCAGGCCGGCGAC
>JBAWYY010000459.1:0-2720 GCA_037143285.1 Alphaproteobacteria bacterium
GTCGGCCTGGATCGAGCCCTTAGGCGACTGGGGGCAGGGCGCCGTTCAGCTCGTTGAATTGTCGACCGACGATGAGATCCACGACAATATTGTCGCGACCTGGGTCCCGGCCGAGCCGTCTGAAGCTTGATCCTCGCGGGAATATCGCTACCGGCTCCATTGGCTGGCTGACGAGCCGACACCGACCCCGCTTGCGCGGGTGGTGGCAACGAGGCTTGGACGCGGCGGTCAACCCGGTCAGCCGCGGCCGGCGGGTGTGCGCAAGTTTCTCGTCGAGTTCAAAGGCGGGCCGCTCGTCGATCTGCCCAAAGGCGTGTTGCCCGAGCCGGTGCTCTCCGCATCGCGCGGCACCTTCGGCAGCTACCGCTACACGGAAGCGGTTCCAAACGACGTGCCGGGCCATTGGCGGACGCAATTCGACCTCGTCGTCACCGGCAATGAGCCAGTGGAAATGCGCTGCTATCTCCGCGTTGGCGATCGGGTAGCGTCTGAGACTTGGCTCTATCAATACCACCCCGGCGCATGAGCGGGCGCCGTCAGGTGGCTTGCCTGATGGCTTAAACTCGGCCTATCGAGAGCCACGCTCTACGAAGGCAGAATGATGACCCGCTATCCCCGCGACCTCGTCGGCTATGGCCGAACCCCGCCCCATGCGTCTTGGCCCAAGGACGCCAGAGTGGCGGTTCAATTCGTGTTGAACGTGGAAGAGGGCGCGGAAAACGCCATCATCCATGGCGATAAGGCGTCGGAAGCCTTCCTGTCCGAGATTGTCGGTGCCGCACCTTGGCCGGGCCAGCGGCACATGAACATGGAGAGCATCTACGAATATGGATCGCGGGTCGGCTTTTGGCGCCTCTTGGACATGTTCCGCTCGCGCTCCATGCCGGTGACCGCCTTTGCGGTCGCCCATGCCCTGATGCGCAATCCTGGCGCCGCAACGGCCATGGCGGAGGCCGGCTGGGAGCTTGCGACGCACGGCCTCAAATGGATCGACTATCGCGATGTGCCGGCGGAAGAGGAGCGCGCCCACATTCTGGAGGCGATCCGCCTCCACACTGAGATCACAGGCGTTCGCCCGCTCGGCTTTTATCAAGGTCGAACATCGGAAAACACGACGCGGCTGATGATGGAGGAGGGTGGTTTCCTCTACAGCGCCGACAGTTATGCCGATGAACTGCCTTATTGGCTGGAGGGGCCGCGCGGTCCGCAATTGATGGTGCCCTATACGCTTGACGCCAATGATATGCGCTTTGCCACCCCCCAGGGGTTCAATACCGGCGACCAGTTCTTCACCTATCTCAAGGATAGCTTTGACGTCCTCTATGCCGAGGGCGAGATGAGCCCGCGCATGCTCTCCATCGGACTGCACTCGCGTCTCGTGGGGCGGCCTGGGCGGGCGGCTGCTCTCGCGCGCTTCCTCGATTACATTCAGGGCCATGAGAAGGTCTGGGTCGCAACCCGCCTCGATATCGCGCGCCACTGGATCAAACATCACCCGCCCGCGGGCGGCTATGTGCCGTCGAAGATGCCGAAGGCGCTGTTTGTCGAGCGCTTCGGCGGAGTATGGGAGCATACGCCGTGGATCGCGGAAAAGGCCCATGAGGGCGGTTTGTTTGCTGAGGCCGATACGGCTGAAGGGCTCCATGCTGCGATGGTCAGGATCATGCGGGCGGGATCGTCGGACGCGAAGCTGGCGCTCATCCGCGCCCATCCCGATCTCGCGGGGAAACTCGCGCTCGCTAAGGGACTGACGGCGGAATCGACCGGCGAACAGGCCTCCGCCGGCCTCGACCGCCTGTCGGTTGAGGAGCTTGCGCGCTTCACCGCGCTCAATGACGGCTATAAGGCTAAATTCGGCTTCCCCTTCATCATGGCGGTCAAAGGCCGCACGAAGGAGGAGATCGCAAGCGCCATGGAAACCCGCATCGGCCATTTGCCGGACGAGGAATTTGCCACCGCGCTTGGCCAGATCGAACGCATCGCGCTGCTTCGGTTGAAGGACCTCTTGCCGGCTTGAGGCTAGGAGGTCGCGATGCGCTCCAGAACTTGGCGCGCGCGGGCCTCAACGGTCTCACGCAGGATATGGCGGCCGTCGGCTACGACCCTTTTGCCGCCGCAATAGACCTCTTTGACGGCGCGGGTCGCAGGCCCGAACAACCAGGTGTCGAGGATCGCGTCGTCTGAGCGTCCGGCAAAGGCGATGTCGTCGGTATCGAGCACGACGAAATCCGCCTGCGCCCCGACGGTAAGGCCATGGGAGCGGAGCCCGAGCGCCTGGGCGCCGCCGGCAAGGGTTGCGTCAAACAAGCGCCGGCCGGTGGAACCGCCGCGTGGGGCAAGCGCTGCTCGCCTCAAGGTCTTGAGGCGCTGACCATATTCGAGGAGGGCGAGTTCGCCGGTGACCGATATCGCCACATTGGAATCGGTGCCGACCGCGACCGCGCCGCCTTTGCCCATGAAGTCGACGGCGTCGAACAGGCCATCGCCGAGATTGGCTTCCGTCACTGGGCAAAGGCCTGCGACGAGCCCCGCATCAAGCATGGCCTTGCGCTCGGCCGCATCGGCATGGGTTGCATGGATCAGGCACCATCTCGCATCAAGCGCCACGTGATCGGCAAGCAGCGCGATGGGGCGCGTGCCGTGGGCGGCAAGACAATCCTCCACCTCCTTCACCTGCTCGGCCACATGGATATGGACGGGCACATCCGGGAAGGCTGCGG
>JBAWYY010000460.1:0-2718 GCA_037143285.1 Alphaproteobacteria bacterium
ATCTTTTCCGCGCGACCGGTCGCCATCCCTGGCGTCCCGCCCATTTCCACTTCATCGTGATCGCCAAAGGCTATCGGACACTTGTCACCGAGGTTTTTCCCGAAGACGATCCCTATGCGGACGAGGATGCCGTGTTCGGGGTGCGACGCGAGCTCTGCGTGTCCTTGAAACATCAGACGACATCGGCAGCACTTCCGCCCGGACTGCTCGTGGATGTCGCCCCGCCGTTCTACACTGTCGACTTCGATATCAAGCTTGCCCGCAGTTGATGCTCGGGCAGGTCGATAAGGCATGATGCGGCATTGGCCCCGTTCGAGAAGGGCAAGCCGCACGGAAACGCGCTCAACGGAGGATCCCATGGATCGTCGGCAATTTCTCGCAGCACCGCTGGTGCTGACTTCGCTTCAGGGACGCCCAGCTCTCGCGCAAACCTATCCCTCGCGCCCCATCACCTTCCTTGTCGCGCATGGCGCGGGATCATCGACCGATGTGGTGGCGAGACTGGTGGCCGAGCATTTGCCGGCAGCCCTTGGCCAGCCGGTGGTGGTGGAGGCTCGACCCGGCGCAGGTGGCAATATCGCCTCCGTTGCGGTGAAAAATGCGGCACCCGATGGCCATACGATCCTGGTCAACAGCGTCTCTATCGCGGTCAATCCCTCGCTTTATGCCAATGCCGGCTATGACCCTATTCGCGAGCTCACTTCCATCGCGCTCGGGCCGCGCACGCCCAATATCTTCACGGTGAACCCCAGGGTGCCGGTGACCTCGGTGCCTGAGCTGATCGCTTATATGAAGGCGAATGCGGTGAATTATGCGTCCTCTGGCACCGGCACGACGACGCATCTCTCCATGGAGCGGTTCAAGCGAGCGGCCGGCGTCGAGGCTGTCCACGTGCCCTATACGCCCGCGCGTGCCGTCACCGATGTGATCGGCGGCCATGTCCCGATTGGTTCAACGTCGATGCCGGTGGCGGTGCCGCAAGTGCGCGGCGGGCATTTGCGCGCCATTGCAGTGACGAGCCGGACGCGCTCGCCGGCACTGCCCGATGTGCCGACGCTCGCCGAGCTCGGCTATCCCCAGTTCGACGATTACACGTGGTTCGGCTTCCATGGGCCGGCAGGCCTGCCGCGCCCGATCCATGAGCGGCTCAACAGCGAAATCAACAAGGTCCTGAAGTTGCCGTCGACCCTAGCGCGGCTCAATGAACTGGGCTTTGAGGCCGCTACCTTCTCCATCGATGAATTCACCGGTTTCGTTCAATCTGAGGTGACGAAATGGCGTGAAGTGATCGTGGCCAATCAGATAAAGCCGGATTGAGAGAGGGACCATGCCGAGCGTCGCGACGGGCCTTTCGACCCTAGCAAGTTCGGTGACCGAGCGGCTGCGTGCGGACATTCTGAGCGGCGCCCTTGCGCCCGAAACCAAACTTAGGATCGAGCGGGTCTGCGCCAGCTATTCAGCGGGTGCGAGCCCGGTGCGCGAGGCGCTCAATCGCCTCACCGCGGAAGGGCTCGTGCGACAGCACGACCAGCGGGGGTTCTCGGTTGCTCCGATAAGCCTTGAGGATCTGCGCGACCTCGTCACCACGCGGTGTCGATTGGAGGCCATCGCGCTCACAGAATCCATCGCGCGCCACAGTGCGAGCTGGGAAGAAGGGATAGTGCTGGCCTTCTATCGGCTATCGCGGACGCCGCGCTCGTCCAGCCCTTCGGGCTATCAGACCCATCCGGACTGGGAGCAGCACCATCGCGCCTTTCATGAGGCCCTGATCGCCGATTGCAGCTCAACCTATCTCAGAGGCTATTGCGCTGACTTGCGCGACCAGGCGGATCGCTACCGGCAAATTGCGGCTGCGACGGTCTATCCCAGGCGCCATGAATCTGATGAGCACAAGGCGATCATGGATGCGGCCATCGCAGGCCGCACAGACGAGGCGGTCTTAGCTCTGACTGCGCATTATCAGACGACGCTTTCCATCATCGAAACCCATGCGGATCGCTTGTTTGGCCAGGACTGACAGCCGAAGCATTTGCAATATCACATGATTTTATTGGACTTATCGCCGTGCGACAAAATACCTCGGCGGTATAATCGGCGCCTCTGTCGCTGTCATATTTTCTTCACTAGACTGTCATGTGCCCGTCGTTAGGCGGACCCAGAACGACCCAGGGTGCCTTGAGATAGGGCCTTTAGGAACAGCGCCGCAAAGGCGCTTGGGAGGTTTGACATGATTAATCGTCGTCACGTCGTTGCCGCGACCATCGCGGCCACTCTCGCAGCGACTGCGCCAGCTGTCGCGCAAACGCGTACACCGATCTCAATGTGGATCGGGCTCACCGGCCCGGCTCAAGAAGAGATGATGAAATATGCGCAGGAATTCAACGCGAGCCAGACCCAGTTCGATCTGAAGGTCGAGTTCCGCGGTCAATATCCCGAGCAGCGCGCTGCCGCCTTCGCAGCCTTCCGCGCGGGCAACCCGCCCCACATCATGCAGATGTTCGATGCCGGCACCGGCGACATGTTCGCGCTCCCCCGCGCGACCATCTCGGTGACGGAAGTGTTTCAGCGCGCCGGCATCGCGTTCGATCCAGCCGCCTATATCGGTCCGGCCCGCGGCTACTATTCTCGTCCCGACGGCACGATGAACTCGTTGCCCTTCAACGTGTCCACCGCGGTGATGTTCATCAACCGGGACATCTTCCAGAAGGCCGGTCTTAA
>JBAWYY010000461.1:0-2707 GCA_037143285.1 Alphaproteobacteria bacterium
CGGCGACATCGCCGGGGCCTTCAAGTCCGCCCACAAGGTGGTGGAGGCAACCTTCCATACCGGCCGCCATACGGGCGTGACGCTGGAACCGCGATCAATTATCGCCGACTTCAATCGCGCCGATGGCACCTTGACGGTGCACCATTCGACTCAGGCGCCCCATATGATGCAGGGCGTTTTTGCCAAGCATCTGCGCATGGAAGAGGGCGATGTTCGCGTGATCTGCCGCGATGTCGGCGGCTCCTATGGCATTAAGGTCCATGTCTATCCCGATGAGGTGGCGGTTGCCGCGATGTCGAAGATCATGGGCCGGCCGGTGAAATTCATCGCCGACCGGTTCGAGAGTTTCATCTCCGATATTCACGCCCGCGACCATCGCATCACCGGCAAGCTTGCGGTTGATGCAGACGGTCTGATCCTCGGCTTCGACATTGATGACCTCACAGGCATTGGGCCCTATTCGGTCTATCCGCGCACCTCGGCGATTGAAGGCAACCAGGTGGTGAACCTGTGCGGGGGGCCCTACTCGTTTGCCAACTACCGTTGCACCACCACGGTCGTGCTCCAAAACAAGGCACCGACCTGTCAGTACCGTGCTGTGGGGCACCCCATCGCGACCGCCGTCACCGAAGCGCTGGTGGATCTCGCCGCCAAAGCGCTCGGCATGGACCCCATCGCCTTCCGCCGCAAAAATCTGATGCGTGACGATGCCTATCCGGCAACCTCGCCCGCGGGCATGAAGTTCGAGGGTCTTTCGCACCACGCCTCGCTCGACAAGCTCCTCACCATGGTCCCGGTCGATGCCATTCGGGCAGACCAAGCGGAGAAGCGCAAATCAGGCATCTATCGCGGCCTCGGCTTTGCAAGTTTCATCGAGCTCACCAATCCCTCGCCCTTCATGTACGGGATCGGCGGTGCGCGCATCTCAGCCCAAGACGGCTGCACCGTGCGCATGGACCCCGACGGATCGGTTGTCGCGCTGTCTGGCGTGACTGAACAGGGGCAGGGGACTGAAGCAATCCTCGCGCAGATCGTCGCCCATGGCGTCGGCGTGCCGGTCGCCCGCGTCAAGGTCGTCACCGGCGACACCCAAACGACGCCCTATGGCGGCGGCACCTGGGCCTGCCGAGGTGCTGGCATTGGCGGCGAGGCGGCACTTCAGTCAGCGATCGCGCTCAAGGCGCAGATCCTGGAGGTGGCAGGGGCCATGTTGCAGGCCGCTCCCTCAAGCCTCGACATCGTGATGGGCGAGATCGTCGATAAGGCGAGTGGGCAGTCCCGCATGCCGCTTGGGGAACTCGGTCGCATCGTTTACTTCCGCGGCGATACGTTGCCGAAGGAGCTTGCGCGGGAACTCGTTCAGACCCGCCACTTCATCACGAAGGACTATCCCTTTGCCTTCACCAACGGCATTCAAGCCAGCTGGCTTGAGGTCGATGTGGACACCGGCATGGTCAAGCTCTTGGAACATTGGTGCGTCGAAGATTGCGGGCGCGTCATCAACCCCATGCTGGTCGACGAGCAAGTGCGTGGCGGCATTGTCCAGGGCATCGGCGGCGCGCTTTACGAGCACTGTATCTATGACGATCAAGGTCAGCTCTTGACCACAACCCTTGCCGATTATCTCGTGCCCATGGCAGCCGAAATGCCGGATATGCATGTGGGGCATGTGGAGACCCCGACGAAGGAATCGCTGCTTGGCGCGAAGGGGGCCGGCGAAGCCGGCACCGCCGGTGCGCCAGCCGCGATCATGAACGCCATCAACGATGCACTCACCCCCTTTAATACGGCGGTGTTTGCGCAACCCTTCACGCCGGCTCGCATCCTACGCGCGCTTGGCAAGATCGCTTGACGGCGATCCGCAACGATCTCTCGCCCGGCTCCGGGCGGGGACATGAAAATCGATCCGGGCCAACCGGACGTCACCCAGGGATCGGGAACGAAACCCGACCGCCAAAGAGAGGAACGACCCCATGACCAAGTCCACACGACGGACTTTTCTGGCCGGAGCCGCGGGTGCCGCGACGCTGCCGGTCTTTTCGATAAAGGCCTCTGCCCAATCGACGCTGAATATCACTATCGCTGCGAGCCACCCGGTCCAGAATTTCTGGGTCGCGATGATGAAGAACGTGTTCCAGCCCGAGGTGGAGCGGCTGTTGCGCGACGGCGGCAATCAGGTGCGTGTGAACTGGCGCGAGGCCTATGGCGGCACGCTCTACAAGTTCCAGGACACGATGGAAGCGGTGCGCGATAATATCACCGACATCGGCTATGTTGGCACGCTCTGGGAGGGCTCGACCATGCCCTTGCAGAACGTGACCTATTTTACGCCCTTCGCGACTGGTGACCATGGGCTGATCGCCCGCACCTTCGACACGTTGAACGAGACTGTTCCCGCCATTAAGGCCAATTGGAACGGCCTCAACATGGTGCCGCTGTCGTCCTACATCACCGACACCTATCACATCTGGTCGAACTTCCCGGTTCGGACCCTCGACGATCTCCGCAACAAGAAGATCTCGGCTCCCGGCACTTCGGCGAACTGGCTCTCGGGCACAGGCGCGACCCCGGTCGATGGCGCCTTGACCACCTATTACACCGATATCCAAACAGGCGTTTCGGAAGGCGCGTTGTCGTTCTTCGTCGGGATCTTGCCGACCCGCGTTTACGAGGTGGCAAAATATGTCACCAAATGCGACGTCGGCGC
>JBAWYY010000462.1:0-2703 GCA_037143285.1 Alphaproteobacteria bacterium
GACCATCCGCCAGATCCCCTTCGCCGGGGTCGGCGACATCACCGGTCGCCTCAAAGCGAATGCCTTCTCAGGCCGTCTTGAGGCCGGCTGGCGCATGGATGACGTCGGCATCCGAGGCCTCGCACTCACCCCCTTCGCCGCCTTTCAGAGCCAATGGGTATTCACGCCGCGCTATACGGAGAGCACGCCCAATGCGGCGCTCGCGCCCTTCGCGCTGACCTATAGCGCGCGCACCAATGCCACCGTACGCACCGAATTGGGCCTTCGGACGGACTATGCGGTGACCAAGGACGTGGCCCTCTTTGCTCGCGCCGGTTGGGCGGCCTATCTCGTCCGCGATACCGCCATCACCGCAGGCTTTGCCTCGCTCCCCGGTACAAGCTTCACCGCAACCGGCGGCCGCCCCGGACCCCATGCCGCCATCGGCTCGCTCGGGTTTGATTGGCGGATGACGCCGATGACCACGCTCACCGCCCGCGTCGATGGCGAAGTCTCCGACCGCCATGCCGTCGCCAACGGTTCGCTGCGTATGCAGGTGCGGTTCTGAGCCCTAAGCAACGCTTCGCTGGTCCTCACCACGGAAATCGGCGGCTTCGGCGATCAGCCACTCTGCGAGCACATTGACCTCTCCCCGTGGGTCGCCGCTGCGCGGGCGGGTCAGCCAATAGCCGGTGGCGCTCGTGAAGGTGAGGCCTTCGGGCGCCACAAGCGCGCCTGAACTGAGTTCCTCCGTGACGAAACAGCGCGGCAAAAGCGCGATGCCAAGTCCCGCGACCGCTGCGCGGATGATCACCGAGAGATAGCCGTAGCGGATGGTATGCGCGGGCACCGCACCGCGTTGCCCGTGCGCCTCGGTAAACTCGGCCCAATAGGCCGGCATTTGGAAATGCTGCAACAGCGTCATGGTTTGAACGTCGGCGGCGCTTGCAAGCCCGCCCGCGCGTTCGATCAGGGCAGGGGCTGCCACCAGAACCATCTCGCGCCCGAACAGATAATGCGCGTCCATGTCCGGCCAGCCGCCATCGCCGTGGCGGATATCGATGTCGGGCTCTTCCGAGGCTGTCTCCGTCACATAATGGGTGAACTGCACGTCGATCTCGGGATGCATCGCCGTAAAGCCCGGAAAGCGGGCCATCAGCCAGCGCTCACCCACAATGGCGAGCATGTGCAGCCGCACCGGGCGGCGCGCGTCGGCCCGTTCGCCGAGCCTGCGCCGCGCCCGGGTCAATTGCTCGAGGGATGCTTCCACATAGGGCCGATAGATGGTGCCGGCCTCGGTCAGGGTGAGGCCGCGCGATGAACGCTCAAACAGCGCCATCCCCAAGGTCTCCTCAAGGCTCCGGATCTGTTTGGAGACGGCACTTTGGGTGAGGCCGACAACGCTTGCGGCCTGAAGCGTCGTTTCGTGTTCGGCAAGTGCCAGAAACACGCGCAAAGAAGTGATCGAGGGGAGGCGATCTCGGCTCATGCCCTCACTATTCCATTTCTGACTAGCGAAGGGAAATCTTCTCGATTGAACTCGCCTGCGCAATGCGGCGAAGCTGAGCATCGATCCAATCAAGAGGGCCTCGTCACCATGGCCGATGGTCACGGCACCAATCATCGCCAAGCGCTGTGGGGCGGACGCTTTCGAAAGCCCGCCTCAGAGGCCTTGATGCGCCTGTCGGTCGCCGACCTCTCGCATCTGAGGCTCGTGCCCCACGATATTGCGGGCAGCAAAACCCATGCGCGGGAGCTGGAGCGCTCGGGGCTTTTGACGGCGGAAGAGCGGGCCACACTGATCGCGGCGCTTGAGGCCATCGAAGCCGATGCCATGGCCGGGCGCATCGTTCAAAAGGGAGGGGATGAGGACATCCACACCTTCCTCGAGCGGGAACTGATCGAGCGGCTCGGTGCGCTCGGCGGCAAGCTCAGAGCCGGACGATCCCGCAATGATCAGGCGGCCAATGATCTCAAACGCTATTTGCGGAGTGAGGCGCCGCGTCTCGCCCACCTGCTGCTCGATCTTGCATCGGCGCTTGCCGATCAGGCCGAGGTCCATCTGGCGACACCATGCCCCGGCTTCACCCATTTGCAGCCGGCACAGCCCGTCACCTTCGGCCATTGGCTGCTGGCGCATGCCCAACCGCTGCTTCGTGATGTCGATCGCTTCAGCGATTGGCGAAGACGCGCGGGGGCCTCACCGCTGGGTGCTGCGGCCTTGGCCGGCTCCTCCTTCGCGCTGAACCCGGATCTTTCGGCCAAGGAGCTTGGCTACGACCGCGCCTTTGAGAACTCGGTCGACGCGGTGGGTGCGCGCGATCACGTCGCCGAGTTCCTGTTCTGTGCGACCATGGCAGCCGTCAATGTTTCGCGGCTTGCCGAAGAGGTGACGCTCTGGTCCTCACGCCAATTCGCCTGGATCGACTTGGACGATGCCTATGCCACCGGCTCCTCCATCATGCCGCAGAAGAAGAACCCTGACATTGCCGAGATCACCCGGGGCAGGGCCGCGCGCTTGATCGGCGATTTGGTCGCGATCCTCGGCGCCTGTAAGGGCCTACCGCTCGCCTATAACCGCGATCTCGCTGAGGATAAGCGCGCAAGCTTCGATGCCGTTGACGTGCTCACTGTCGCGCTGCCGGCCATGACCGGGCTCATCGCCGGCATGACGGTGCGCGTGGAGCGCCTCGCGCGTGACGCGGCCGATGGCTTCACGCTCGC
>JBAWYY010000463.1:0-2697 GCA_037143285.1 Alphaproteobacteria bacterium
TGTCGCCCGAAATATAGAGACCGCCGTGTTTCTGGCCTGCCCATTCAAGCAGAAATCCAGTTACGGGCCCAGTCGCCTCCTGCGTGCCGTCAGGACCATGCTGTGCCGGCAGCGCAGTGATCGTCACCTTGAACCCATCGCGCCCGACGATGTCGATCTTCTGCCACGACGATAGCGGTCGTGCATTGCCGCCAAGACGAGACGCGCCCTCTGGTGTGGTGAGCACCGTGCTGGCTTGAGGCAGAAAAGCGCGACCACCATGATCAAGATTGTCCGCATGCTGATCATGCGAAAGCAGCACAGCATCGACCGCGCCGATCTGATCGGGCGTCACAAGAGGCTTCGATGTTTTGTGCAGATGGATTGGCCCGTGGTGATAGTCCGTGCCGCTTTCATCGAAGAGCGGATCGGTGATGAACCGAAGACTGCCAACCTCAATCATGGTCATTGCGGTGTCGTAGTGGGTGATCTTACAATCGGTGGGTGCCATTGAAAACTCCTAGTATGGGCTTCCAGCAACCCATGCCGATGCTGCCGAGAGCAATCAATCCTCAGAAGTTTCTGACCTCGATCAGGAGTGCCTGCCATGCGCAGCTATCGTCGCAAACGCCCACCGCTGGATGCCTGTCCCGTCGAACTTGTTCTCTCGATGGTCCAGGGCAAATGGACGGCTCGCCTAATTTTTCTTCTTCTTCAGCGGCCCTGTCACTTCGGGGAGCTGCAGCGCCTTATCCCCGGCATCAGCGTCGAAGTTCTGGCAACACGTCTACGCACGCTGCAAGGCGTCGGGCTGGCCACCGTTCAAAGTCGCACGGGACCAAACAACGTAACACTCTCGATATACGCGCTGACCGAAAAGGGTCAGAGCTTGGCGCCAGTGCTCCAGGGACTGGCCGACTGGGGACAGCGCGAGTTGCGGACGCAAGGTCTTAGTTGGGAGCCGCCACTTATTGATCGCGACGCTGTGGAGCCAGTGCCCTGAGCAGAGGGCGCTAAAGTGATCGAAATCTCAAGGTCGGGAGCGACACGGGCAAGCGGCAACACGATGCTGCGCCGCTAGCCGTTGCGAAAAGTAACAAAGGAAATCACATTTCCGTCGGGATCTCGGACATGAAAATCCGTGCCGCCCCAAGGCTGCTTGGTTGGCGTCTGGGCAAAGTCCACGCCCCGTCCGCTCATTTCCTCAAAGAGGCTGTGAACATCGGAGACCTCAACGGTGGCAAGGATCAGGAACTGTTCCCGCGCGGCGAGTTCCGCAAAATTGGGCTCGTGGACGCAACGAAGGTGCAGACACGCGGCCCCTCCACGCGAGACCGCGCCATAGAAGGGCGGCGCCCGATAGAGAAAATCGATCTCGAAACCGAGTTTATCCCGATAAAACGCGGCGCTTTGGGAAACGTCACGAACGAACAGGATCGGGACGAAAGACTTCAGGACGATATCGCTCATCAAGAGGTCCACAAGTGACTTTGTCGCTGGCACGACGGTAGCGACCAAGATGTATGAGCTGCCGACCCTCATGGTCCGCATCTGGGCGTGGACGCAACGACTACGCTATACGCAAATGCGATGCGAAACATATCCGACGCACAGGTGAGTGCGTTGTCGCTTCACAGATGATCAGCTGAGGCGTGAGCGCTTGTAAATAGTAGCACTGAGTGCTATCTAAAAGACAATGGCAGACGGTGGCCCGGCACGACTGTTTAAGACCGCGTGGTTCGCCAAGGCCGCGCGAAAAGCCCGTATCCGGGACGATGAGCTGCGAGCGGCGGTCCTGGAAGCGATGAAAGGGCAGGCCGACGATCTTGGTGGCGGCGTTTTCAAGAAGCGCTTAAACCGAAACATGCACCGCAGCATCATTCTGGCGAAAGGTGGCCGCTTCTGGGTCTTCGAATATCTCTACGCAAAGAAGGACCGCGCAAACATCGACGATGACGAGCTCGACGCATTCCGAAAGCTAGCCAGGACCTATTCGGTTCTGACCGATCAGCAGCTCAAAGCTCTTCTCGATCATAAGGACCTGACGGAGATCAACGATGGCCAAAACCAATAAGTTCAAGACCAGTAAGTTCAAGAGCGATGCTTTCGAGGCGATCCATAGCTCGGCCACGGCTCTCCACCGTATCGGCGCGATCGACAAGGCGACAATGCGTGATTTCGATGACCGGAGCCTAGCGCGGCCTCGCGCGCTCGCTCCCGCCGACATCAAGCGCATCCGCGAAGCCGCGCGCGTGAGCCAGCCGGTCTTCGCCCGCTACCTCAACACGTCCGAGAGCACCGTTGAGAAGTGGGAGACAGGCGCCAAGAAACCGAGCGGGATGGCGTTAAAACTCCTCGCCATTGTCGAGAAGCGCGGCATTGAGGTACTGGCATGATCAGCTCGCCGGGCTACGGAATAAGCCTGACCGCAGCAATTCTACTTTCCACAGGCGGCGTCACAGTTATCGAGTGACAAGATTGCCGCAATAAGAGCGGGATATCATATCGTCTTGCACCATCCTTAGGTTCTGTGGACAAACTTGGGACAGGGTCGTCCCCAGAACCTAGGTCTACAGTCTAGCCTTTCGATGGACTTGCGCCCGGCCACGGGACATGGCTCTGTCTGCCGCACTGCACCATGACGCCGGCCCCGCCGCGCCTTACCCCGGAGTGACCTTCCATGGCCATGCCCGCCGAAACGCCCGCCAGCGCCCCCTT
>JBAWYY010000464.1:0-2697 GCA_037143285.1 Alphaproteobacteria bacterium
CCTCTTCGCCATCGCGACGATTGCGACGACCACCGCGACGCCCGCGACGACGACGGCGGCGTTCTGCGGCCTCCGCCTCATCGCCGCTCATCGGCTGACCATCAGCGGAAAGCCCAGGACCAGCCTCTTCGCCATTGTCATCGCCGGCCTCTTCGCCTTCGGCTTCACCCTCAGGCTCACCATCGGCATTGACGCCCATCGACCGTTCCGGACGCTGACCGTCTGCGCCGTCGCGGTCACCCCGACCACGCCGCCGCCGACGCCGGCGCTTACGCCGCCGCTCATTGGCTTCGCCCTCGGTTTCACCCTCGCGGCGCGGCTCGTTTGCTTCGGCCTGATCGTCGCCATTGGCGTCGGCGTCCGTATCGCCCGAGGCCTCGGCCTCTTCGTCCTCATCCGCCTCGACGATCAAATCGTCCTCATCCTCTTCGGCCTCAACCACCGGCGCAACGGGTGCCGGCTTATAGGCGGTCTCAGCGGTATGAACCTGCTCGCCGCGTTCGATCAGGAACACGTGCAGGCCCGAGACCGATTCATCGGCCTGAATGTCGACGCGCACGCGGAAGCGGGCTTCGAGTTCTGCGAGATGGGCGCGCTTGTTGTTGAGGACATAGAGCGCCACGTCAGTGCGCGTGCGCACCACCACATTGAACATGGGCTGGCGCAGCAATTGGTCTTCGACGGCACGCAGCAGATGCAGCGACACAGACGAGACTGACCGCACCATGCCGCGACCGGCGCAGGTCGGGCAGACGACGGTTGAGCTTTCGAGCACGCCGGTTCGCATGCGCTGGCGGCTCATTTCCAGAAGGCCGAAATGGGAGATGCGGCCCACTTGAATGCGGGCGCGATCATTTTTCAGCGCATCCTTCATGCGCTTCTCGACCGAGCGATTGTTGCGCTTCTCGTCCATGTCGATGAAGTCGACGACGACAAGGCCCGCCAAGTCGCGCAGGCGCAGCTGGCGCGCCACCTCGTCGGCGGCCTCCAGATTGGTTTTGAGCGCGGTGTCCTCGATATTGTGCTCGCGCGTCGAGCGACCCGAGTTCACGTCGATCGCGACCAAGGCTTCCGTCTGATTGATGACGATATAGCCGCCCGATTTCAGCTGAACCGTGCTCTGGAACATGGCATCGAGCTGGCTCTCCACCCCGAACCGGGCGAACAGCGGCTGCGGATCGCGATAGGTCTTCACGTTCTTCGCATGGCTCGGCATGAGCATGCGCATGAAGTCCTTGGCTTCCTTCTGTCCGCCTTCACCGGCAACCAGAACCTCATCGATATCCTTATTGTAGAGATCGCGGATCGAACGCTTGATCAACGAGCCTTCTTCGTAAACGAGGCTCGGCGCATTGGACTTCAAGGTCAGTTCACGCACGCTCTCCCACAGCCGCAGGAGATATTCGAAATCGCGCTTGATCTCGGTCTTGGTGCGATTGGCACCCGCCGTGCGCAGGATGACGCCCATGCCCTCCGGCACGTCCAGATCGGTGGCGATATCCTTCAGCTTCTTGCGGTCGGCAGACGAGGTGATCTTGCGCGAAATGCCGCCACCACGTGCGGTATTGGGCATCAGCACCGAATAGCGGCCGGCAAGTGACAGATAGGTGGTGAGCGCCGCGCCCTTATTGCCGCGCTCTTCCTTCACCACCTGCACCAGCATGACCTGGCGGCGGCGGATCACCTCTTGGATCTTGTAGCTCCGACGGGGCCGGAACGAGCGCACCGGCATGTCTTCATAGGCATCACCCGCGCCGACCGACTCGACCTGATCTTCTTCCGCTTCGCCGGAAGAATCCTCGTCGTCCTCATCGTCCTCGTCGTCGTCGGACTTGGCTTCGCCCGCGTCACCATTGCTGGTCTCGTTCTCATCGATGGGCGTGGCATGGCTGAGCAAGCCCGTGTCCGGATCGACCGGCCCTTCGGTGTGACGCTCCTCTTGCTGCTCGGCCGTGGACGCCTCGGCATCAGCACCCTCGTGCCGGTCGCCGTCATGGTGCTCGCCATCGGCCTCATGGGCGTCAAGCGGCGCGTCTTCGCTCACCGTCTCGCCGGAGCCGTTCTCGGCCGCCTCGTGACGGGGCTTCGGTCCACGACGCCGACGGCGCCTGCGGCCACCGCCGCGATCTTCACGCTCACCGCGGCCCTCGCCGCGATTGTCGCTGCGACCTTCGCTGCGGCTATCCTCGCGATCCTCATCACGCACCGCGCGGGCTTCTTCCGCGAGCAGCGCATCACGATCGGCGACCGGGATTTGATAATAATCGGGGTGGATTTCGGAGAAGGCGAGGAAGCCGTGCCGGTTGCCGCCATATTCGATGAAGGCAGCCTGCAGCGAGGGTTCGACCCTCGTGACTTTCGCCAGATAGATATTGCCGCGGAGCGGCTTGCGAGACTGGCTTTCGAAATCGAATTCTTCGACCCGGTTACCGCGGACCACCACCACCCGGGTTTCTTCCGGGTGTGCGGCATCGATGAGCATTTTGTTGGCCATCAGAGAGGCTCTTGCGTTGGGCGGCCGTCAGCGCCGGCCCGACGGGGCCGCGCATGGCAAAGAGGACCGGGGCAGCGCCGACTGGGCGCCGGCGCGCGGCCGCACGAGGGTGATGAGGGAGGGCGGTCGAGGTGCCGCGACCGACGACAGATCGAGGAGTGGTGACAAGACCACTGCCGTTAGAGACCTGCGCAACTGTCGAT
>JBAWYY010000465.1:0-2694 GCA_037143285.1 Alphaproteobacteria bacterium
AATCGAACCACCGACACTGCGATTTTCAGTCGCATGCTCTACCAACTGAGCTACCCGGGCGACCGTCGAAATGAAGGCTGTGACCAGCACTCCCCGTCGCGGTGGCGGGTTTATAGGGATGAGTGTGGGACGTGTCCACCCCTTTTGATCGGCTTTCGGAGCCGGCTGATCAGACTGTTCACAGGTCGGGAAGAGGCTGAGCGTCTCACTGGGGGCTTAAGGCGGTCTCGGGAGGGCTTTTTGCCCCGCGCCGTCTCACTCCCGCCCGCGCGGCGCGTCGCCGGGGCTATCGCCGTCTTCGTCGTCATCCGCCGTCACGGGGATCGCATAGGCGCCCTTCAGCCAGCGATTGAGGTCGATATCGGCGCAGCGTGCCGAACAGAAGGGCTTGAACTTCATCGTCGCGGGCTTGGTGCAGATGGGGCACGCGCGCGGCGGATGAACGAGGGGATCGTTTTCGTTGGCCGGGTTCATGTCAGGCCTGATTGAGCCAGCCGAAGGTGACGGGATAGCCTTCGGCCGCGATCATGCCGACGGCTTCGGAGAGCGGCAGACCCACCACATTGGTGTAGGAGCCGACGAGGGAGGCGACGAAGGCACCCGCAATGCCTTGAATGGCGTAGCCGCCGGCCTTGCCGCGCCATTCGCCCGAGGCGAGATAGGCCTCGATCTCATCCTTCGACAGTCGGCGGAAGCGCACGCGGGTCTCGATTAGCTTGGCGCGCACACGCTCCTTGGCATCAACAAGGCAGAGGCCGGAATAGACGCGATGGGATCGGCCGGAAAGGAGGCGGAGGCAGGCTGCCGCCTCCTCCACCGTCTCGGCCTTGGGCAGAATGCGCCGGCCAACGCAGACAACCGTATCGGCTGCAAGAATGAGCGAGCCCTTGGCGGAGGCATCATCGCGCAGCCGCTCGGCCGATGTCGAGGCTTTGGCGCGGGCAAGCCGCAGCGCCAATTTGCGCGGGCTCTCGCGTGGCAAGGGCGTCTCGTCGATCTCGGTCGGCATCAATTGATCGGGCTCGATACCCGCCTGCTGCAACAGCGCGAGCCGCCGGGGCGAGGCGGAGGCGAGAACGAGACGGGGACGGCCGGGAACGGATATCGGCATGGGTCCTTGGACGCTTGAAAGTCGCGACAGGCGGGTTGGCCTTCCGCTCTAGCGGATGCCTGCGCGCTTGGAAACCGGGGGCTCCCATAGCAAAGATTGACGGCGGCGTCTCAAGCGCCATAACCGGGACCCGCGCGGACAAAGCCGCGCTCCCGTTTCGAGGCTCTCATGACCCGTCATTGGATCAACCGCCGTTTGATGTTGACCGCGACCGCCGGTGCGCTTGCCGCACCCGCGCTCGTCGATGCCGCACGCGCTCAAGGCGCCTGGCCGAACCGGACCATCACCATGGTGGTGCCCTTCCCGCCCGGCGGACAGGCCGATCTCGCCGCTCGCCCGATCGCTGCCGTGCTGCAGAACAGGTTGGGGCAGGCTGTCGTCGTCGACAATCGCGGCGGCGCGGGCGGCGCCACAGGCAATGCGGCGGTCGCGCGTGGGCCAGCCGATGGCCACACGCTGTTGATGACGCTCTCCTCGCTTGCTGTGTTGCCGGAGGCCGCGCGCCTCTTTGATCGAGAGCCGCCCTATGAGGTGGCGCAACTCACCCCAATCGCGCGGGTGCTGGCCGATCCGACCTTGCTGGCGGTGCCGGCGAGCGCGCCCTGGCGCACGCTTGCCGATTTCGTGGCGGACGCCAAGGCGCGGCCGGGCGCCATCGCCTATGGCTCATCCGGCCCCTATGGCACCTTGCACGTGGCCATGGAGATGTTTGCGGCAAGTGCGGGGCTGCGGCTCCACCATATCCCCTATCGCGGCGCGGGGCCTGCGCTGACCGACCTCCTCTCGGGGCAAATTCAGGCGCTGGCCTCAGCGCCCGGCGTCTTGAAACAGCATGTGGATGCCGGGCGTCTGCGTGTGCTGGGCAATTGGGGCGCGCAGCGCGTGCCGTCCTTCCCGGAACTGCCGACTTTCATCGAGCAGGGCTACCCGGATGTGGAGTTCTATATCTGGGCTGGCCTTTTCGTCGGCGCGGCAACACCGGCGCCGATCGTTGCGCGGCTGCGGGACGAAATGCGCGGCGCCATGACAAATCCAGAGGTGCTCAAAACCTTTGAAGGTGCGGGCAGCCCGCCGGCCTATCTCGATCAGCCAGAATTTTCAGCCTTCGTGGCTGCCGATTCGGCGCGGTTGATTACGGCAGTCAAAAAGATCGGCAAGGTAGAGTAAGGGGCGCGCTGCCCGGGCATCCATCGGCTTTGCCCCAAGCGCGCCGCTGCAGGAGTATGAGATGTCGAAGACCAATCACGGCCATTTCTTTGAGGATTTTCACCTCGGACAAAGGATGCGCCATGCCACGCCACGTACGGTGACGGCGGGCGATGTGGCGCTCTACACCGCGCTCTACGGCTCGCGCTTTGCCGTGCAATCCTCCGAGGCCTTTGCCCGCGCGCTCGGCTATCCCCACGCGCCCGTCGACGATCTCCTGGTGTTTCACATCGTCTTCGGCAAGACGGTGCCCGATGTCTCGCTCAATGCGGTGGCCAATCTCGGCTATGCCGGCTGCCGGTTCTTGGCACCGGTTTATGTGGGCGACACGCTCTCCACCGTCTCCGAAGTGATCGGGCTCAAGCAGAATTCCAACG
>JBAWYY010000466.1:0-2689 GCA_037143285.1 Alphaproteobacteria bacterium
CAAGCCAAGTCTCGATGCCGCCGCCGAACAGCGGGCCCCAATAGAACTCGCCGATCTTCTCGCCGATCCCAATGATGAGACCGCCGACGATGGCGCCGGGGATTGAGGTGAAGCCACCCAAGATCAGCACCGGCAAGGCCTTCAGCGCGATGATCTCCAGCGCGAAGGACACATCCGAGCGCGCGCCCCACATGATCCCGGTGACAAGCGCCACAATACCCGCGGTGAACCAGACGATGATCCAGATCTGATCGAGCGAGATGCCAACCGAGAGCGCCGCCTTATGGCTGTCAGCGACCGCGCGCAGCGCCCGGCCGATGCGGGTATATTGGAAGAAGAAGCCGAGCGCCGCGATCATGATGCCGGCGATGACGGCCGCCGCGACATCGAGATGTTGGATCGAGACGCGCCCGCCGGCAATGTCGAGCGAGGTCGAGCCCGTGGGCAGGCCCAATTGCTGGGTGATCATCACTTTCGGGTTGCCGCCTAAGACATATTCGCCGAAGCCGATGAGGAAGTAAGTGAGGCCGACGGTTGCCATCAGCATGATGATATCGGGCTGATTGACGAGCGGCTTCAAGACGATGCGCTCAACCGCCACCGCCAGCAGGAACATGATGCCGAGCGCGCCGATGAGCGCCAGCATCGCGGCGATGAAGCCCGGCGGCAGGCCAAGCTTGAGGGTGAGAATTTCATAGAAGCCCACGAGCGACAGCGCGGCGAAGACCACCATAATGCCCTGGGCGAAGTTGAACACGCCGGAGGCCTTGAAGATCAGCACGAAGCCGAGCGCGATGAGCGCATAGAGCACACCGCCGACAAAGCCTTCCCAGAGCGTCTGGATCAAGAGATCCGGCAGGCTCCACATGCTCTCGAAGGGATCGACCAGGATCTTGTAGATCCAATCGTTGCGCCCGATCACGCCGGTTTGGGCGGCATAGGCGATAACGCCAGCAAAAATGGCGAGCCCGGCGAGAATAGCGAGGAGCTTCACCCGAGCAGGCGTGAGAAGCGGGGCGGCCGGTCGAATGGAGGCGTCGGTCATGACTGTCTCGTGCCCCTCAATGTGCCACGCCGAGATAGGCGTCGATCACGCGCTGGTCGCGCTTCACTTCATCAGGCGTGCCGTCGGCAATCTTGCGGCCATATTCCAGCACCACCACGCGGTCCGACAGGTCCATCACCACGCCCATGTCATGTTCGATGAGCGCGATGGTGGTGCCATATTGATTGGAAACATCGAGGATGAAGCGGCACATGTCCTCTTTCTCCTCGAGATTCATGCCGGCCATGGGCTCGTCCAAAAGCAGGAGGTCCGGCTGCATCGCGAGTGCGCGGCCAAGCTCCACCCGCTTCTGCAGGCCATAGGGCAGTTTGCCCACGGGCGTCTTGCGGATCGACTGGATCTCGAGAAAGTCGATGATTTCCTCGACGAATTTGCGGTGCTCGATCTCTTCGGTCATAGCCGGGCCATAGCGCCAGAGCTGCCAGAAGAAGCTCGACTTCATCTTCAGCGTTCGGCCCGCCATGATGTTGTCGAGCGTCGACATGCCTTTGAACAGCGCCACGTTCTGGAATGTGCGGGCAATGCCGCCGGCCGCCGCCTCATTGGGGCGCATGCGCGCGCGGGTCTCGCCCTTAAAGCTGATGCGGCCTTCGGTCGGGTAATAAAAGCCGTTGATGCAGTTCAGCATCGACGTCTTACCCGCACCATTGGGCCCGATGATCGCGCGGATCTCGCCCTTCTTGATATCGAATGAGACGTCGGACAGCGCCTTCACGCCGCCAAAGGCGAGCGAGACATTTTCGACCGCCAACAAGACTTCGCCGGCGGCGATATCGGTTTCGGAGGGAGCCCTCATTCGGCGGCCTCCAGACGAGCAGGTGCTGCGGCAGGATAGGTCTTCATGTCGACAATCCGAATATCGCCTTCGATCACGCCCTTGCGGCCATCCTCATAGGTGACCTCGATGCGCGCATGTTTCTGGGTCTCGCCCGAATAAAGCGCCTCGATGAGGGGCGCATAACGCTCGGCGATGAAATTGCGCCGCACCTTCTGGGTGCGGGTCAATTCGCCATCATCGGCGTCGAGTTCCTTGTGCAGGATGAGGAAGCGCTTGATCTGCGCGCCAGCCATCAGCGGCTCTTCCGCAAGCGACCGGTTCACCTCATCCACATGGCCCTCGACCATGGCATAGACCTGCGGATGGGCAGCAAGCTCCTGATAGGAGGCATAGGAGACATTGTTGCGCTCGGCCCAGGAGCCAACTGCGGTGAGGTCAATGTTCAAGAACACCGTGACCATGTCCCGGTCCTGACCGAAGGCCACGGCTTCTTTGATGTTGGGGTAGAATTTGAGCTTGTTCTCCAGATATTTCGGCGCATAGAGCGCGCCGGTGCGGAGTTTGCCCACATCCTTCGCCCGATCGATGATCTTCAGATGCCCGGTCTTCGGATCGAAGAAGCCGGCATCCCCCGTGCGCACCCACCCATCGGGCGTCTTGGTCTCTGCCGTCTTCACGGGGTCCTTGAAATAGCCCTGGAACACGCCGGGCGAGCGGAACAGCACCTCGCCATTGTCGTCGATACGGATTTCAACGCCGATATTGGGCCGTCCCACCGTATCTGCGTGGATTTCGCCGTCGGGCTGGGCGGTGATGTAGACGCTCGCTTCCGTCTGACCGTAAAG
>JBAWYY010000467.1:0-2682 GCA_037143285.1 Alphaproteobacteria bacterium
TCGATGATCAAGACATTGGTGATGACGGTATCAACCGCGCCCTCGGCATTGGTGCGCTGGGATTGCCCCATGCCGTCGCGGATCACTTTGCCGCCGCCGAACTTGACCTCCTCGCCATAGGTTGTGAGGTCCTTCTCGACCGTCACGAAAAGCTCGGTATCGGCGAGGCGAACCTTATCGCCGACCGTTGGCCCGAACATGTCGGCATAGGCCTGGCGGGAAATTTTGTAGGGCATTGGGGGCCTCAAATATCAAGCTTTGACGGGCGGCGGGCGGTAATTCGTTGGTGGAAAGCGGAACAGATTTTCGCTTCGGTACAGTCACGACACTGAACCAAAGCGCGAGGTGTCACAGCTTGCCCATCACGTCCTGACGGAAGCCGTAGACAATGCGATCGCCGCGATAGGGAACAAGCGTCACTTCGCGGCTTTGGCCAGGCTCGAAACGCACAGCCGTACCGGACGGAATGTCGAGGCGCTGCCCGCGCGCTTTCGCACGATCAAATGAAAGCGCCGGGTTGGTTTCGAAAAAATGGTAGTGCGACCCGACCTGAATGGGGCGGTCGCCCGTGTTCGACACCATCAGCGTTGTCGTCGGCTGCCCGGAATTGAGCTCGATCATGCCGTCGGGCGTTATGATTTCACCGGGGATCATGCTTTCACCTCGTGGCAAAACAAAAAGGTCATGGCGTTCATCGAATAGGCTCGTGGACGGTGACGAGCTTAGTCCCGTCGGGAAAGGTTGCTTCCACCTGGACGTCGTGGATCATCTCAGCAATGCCATCCATGACCTGGGCGCGGCTTATGACTTGCGCGCCGGCCTGCATCAGATCGGCCACCGTTCGCCCATCGCGTGCGCCCTCAACCACGAAGTCGGTGATGAGCGCGATGGCTTCGGGGTAATTGAGCTTCACGCCGCGCTCGAGCCGACGGCGCGCGACCATCGCGGCCATGGAAATCAGGAGCTTGTCCTTTTCCCGGGGTGTCAGGTTCATTCGTCGTTCCTTCAGGTGGCCCAGACGCGAGGAAGCGGTCCTCGCATCGCGGTCAAAAACAGGGTCAGCGCGCGGCGCAGGAGGAAAGGGTCGGCGCTCAACGCCCGCATCGTCAAGAGGCCATCGAAAGCGCTGACGCCAGCTTCAACGTTGGCGAACATCTCTTGATCGAGCAAGGCGCGCGCTTCATCCAACCGCGCCTCGGCATCGGGGGCCGCCATAACCATTGTCGATATGGCCCGCGCAGTTCCGCCGGCGGCGGCCCGCGACAGCTTTTTGGCCACATGACCCGAGAGCTTCAGGCCCTCGGCATAGACAAGCCTGCCGCCGCGCCTAAGACGCCACCGATCAAAAAGATGGGCGTTGTCGACAACCTCACCGCGCGCCAAGCGCCCGAACATGATGGTCTCCACGGCAACCAGCGACGCGTCCTCGGCCATATCGATGTCGAGGCGCCGCTCCAGGGAGGCGCCGTCGAAAAGGATCGCTTCTTGCGGCAGCCAATCGAGAGAGGCGCCCGTGTGCAGCGTCAATCGGGTCTCGACCTTCGCGATGCCGCCGCTTGCCCGGTAGATCTTTTCAGCGGCCTGGGTGGTGACCGCGAGCCTCGTGTCCGCTGCCGCCTCAATGCTCACCGAGAGGCGGTCTCCCCCGGTCAATCCTCCGGACGTATTGAGAAGGACTGCCTCGAAGGGCATGCCAGGGCCAGGCTTTGGCATCCGGATGCGGATCGCTGCTTCTTGATAGCAGTCCCGCACAACGGTCAGATCACCGCGCCGACCGACCACAAGTTTGCCGACGCCGTGGGCCCGCTCCATCTTCGGCTCAATGGCTCGTCGAGCCCAGCTTTCCGTTGGGCCCGTCATTGCTTCGCCTCTCGCGCTGAGCGCCAATCCCATCGAAACCGATCCACTCCGTCTTAAGTGATCTTGGATCGACGGCACGGTCGGGAGCAAGCTGAGAAAAGCGGCAATTGCTCGCTGAAAGGTCACAGCCCCAACGTCACCGCCCTCTGCCTTGTGCGGTGCACCCTTGAAATGTGGAACTCTTGAGAAGTCAGTAGCTTAACGAGGACATATCGCCTATGCTTTCCAGTGGGAGCCATCCCAGCACATTGGACAGAAACCCAGGGACGATGGCTGCCTATGGGTCCGGACAAGACCCAAGGAGATGAGGTCGACAATCGGCCCTCCCCGTCCCAAGGCGACGCCGGCCGGTTACACTTTCTTCACATTTGGCTGGCACGATTCCTGCGTGAGCTTGTGACAGTGCAGATCGTTTGTGGCTCGCCGCGCGCCCCGTCGCGGCTGACACTTCGTGGAGGCCTCAATGGCTCCCGTCTCAATATCACCGACCCTTGAGGGCGAAGCTGGCCCAGCCCGTATGCACGCCCCTGAGTTGCCCGTGGATATGATCGGCGTTCTGACTACAGTTGCGCCAGCGAGCGACGCGGAAGCACTATCCACTCTGCGCCGGGTCTTTCCCCAAAGCGCCCTTGCCGACCGGGTCGCCGTCGTCGGTCAATGGCGGGTCAACCGCCACGGCGGCTAATTGACCTTGGTTCAGGTTTTCGGAGCCGGCGGTTCAACGGAATCGATAGGGGCCTGATCGGACGTGCCCCCGTCGTCATATCGCCTGGCCCGTGCCGCCACGATCGGTACAGAAACAAGGTAGGCCAGAGTGCCGAG
>JBAWYY010000468.1:0-2666 GCA_037143285.1 Alphaproteobacteria bacterium
AGCCGCCCGCCACCTGTTGCACCGTCCATGGCGCCGGAAACCGTCGCTCGCCCATTGCATTCGTCCGATAAGAACAAAAAGCGAACAAACACACTTTTCGCAAGAGCAGCAAGGCTGATTTTTAGGCTCTGCCAATGGCGGCCAAAGTCCGGTAATCTCGGTAAAACGAATGAAACACGGGTGAGGGGCTTGCGCCTTCTGGTAGCTGTGGCAGCCTAAGGCAACCAAAACCCTTTTTTCGAGCTTCTAGCTCCGCACGCCCTCCGGCGGACGCGGGGCAGGGGCGAAAGCCATGGACGTGAGCCCAGAACTCTCTGAACTCTTCTGCACGATGATGCGAGCCAGTCGGCCCGAGGTCGCCCAGGCGATGCTCTCGGAACCGGATTGTGACGTGAACCACCGCACCAGTGGGGGCCAAACCCCACTGCATATCGCGGCGATGTCGTTCATGCCTGGCATCGTTGCGCTTCTGATTGCCAAGGGTGCGGATCCCAACGCCCTCGATGACCGGGGTCGAACACCGCTTATGATTGCGGCCAAGGCTGGCGATGATCGGGCCGTCGAGCGGCTCCTGAAGCGCGGCGCCAATCCAAACCTGGCAACCCACCAAATGCGGTGGACGGCCTTGATGTGGGCGGCCCGCTACAAGCGGATAACCGTCCTCAAGCAGCTGCTCGCCAACGGCGCCGACCCTGAGATGAGCGACAAGAACGGCCAAACGGCTGCCGATATCGCGCGAACGCACGGGGGCACGGCATGCGTGGCACTTCTAAGCGCAACAACGATCGGGGCTCCGCTGTGAAGCGGGGCCCTTTTGCCCTTCGCGATTTAACATAACGATTATTATGCGCCTAAGCACCTGTATCTATTCGCATAATTTAGATTATGGAACATCTTGCTTGCGTGGGCATGAGATTGACCGCTCATTCCGCAAATTAGGTTGCCATTTCGGCCACATAAACAGTAGCGCGCAAGCCTCCGAGTGTTGAACGGTCAAACGAAAGTCGGCAATTATATGCATCACAAATATCTTTTACGATTGCCAGTCCAAGGCCCGTTCCGGGCTTTGATTCATCTAAGCGCCGGCCGCGCTGAAAATCGATCACACCTATGGGGTCAGGCAGTCCGGTGCCGTCATCTTCAACAATGATCAGAATATCTTCGCCGGCCCTTTTTACGGAAACGATAACACGCGTCTTTGCCCATTTCGCAGCATTCTCAATTAGGTTTCCTGCTATTTCCATTAGGTCTTGTTCCGCGATGCCTACAACGATGTTCTCATCAGCGGTAAGGTCAATTTGGACAACGCTTTCACTGATCTGTCCGATCGCTCGAACAATTTTTCGAAGAATTGAAGCTGCTGGCGAACTCTGCCCTACCTGATTTGCAAGGAGACCTGCCCTAGCCCGTGTAAGTTCAAGTCGAACGTAACGATCCATTCGGGCTACTTCTTCTTCGACCTCATTTGCGGCGAGTTCGAAGCCCCGCGCACGTAAATCACGGGCAGTCGCTGAAATAACGGCCAGAGGCGTTTTCAGCCCATGTGCGAGGTCAGCCGCTCTGCTTTGAGCCCTTTGAAGATCCTCATCGCGATTGGCCAAGACTCTGTTGAGATCTTCGACAAGTGGCTGAACTTCGTCGGGAAACATACCGTCGATACGTCGAACTGAGCCGGTATGGAGGTCTGTCAGTGCGCGACGCAATTCGGCAAACGGAAGGAACGCATAGGCCAGGAACATCCACGCCCCAAGGATGAGCACGACACCCAAAAAGGACAGGGAGCCGACGAGCCATTCCAGAAAAGTCAGCCGGGCTTCATAGAGCTCATCCTCATCCATTGCGACAAGAATGCGGATTGCTCGATCGGAGCCCTCAATATGTCTTCCAATGCGACGCTCTATTGCGATTAATCGTTTGCCGTCCGGCCCTAGTAGGTCGAACAACCAATCCGATGGGCCCGAGGGCCATGTGAGATTGCGGGAGCCGAGTGATGGTCAGCGAAGTTGAATGCGATCAGGCGACCCCGCCTGCCAGTAAAGCCCGCCTCCCTCGACAAGGAAGCGGGTATCTTGGAGCGAGGCGACGAGAGCAAGAGAGCCCTCAGAATTAAAGCCGAGATTAGCCGCAAGAATGCGAGCTTGGTCGTCAAGATCGGCCGCAGCTCGCGCTCGAAGCGCGCGATCAAAAATGAGGTTTAGGCCAATACCAGCAACCAAGAGCGAAAGGACAATGGCGACGATGACGGCGGCAAAAAACCGACCGCGAAGCGATCGTGTGATCACGACGGGGTCTTTTCGAAAGCTGGGATAATATACCCCAGCCCGCGGCGGGTTTCGATGAGTGATACACCAAGTTTCCGGCGCGTTCGTGCAACGAGAACTTCAATCGCGTTTGAATCGCGCTCAAGGCTCTGATCATGAATATGTTCAGATAACTCAGTTTGGGTGACGACCCGTCCGGAATGCAACATGAGTTAAGCTAAAAGGCGGTACTCAAGAGCCGTGATGGCAACGTTCGATCCGGCCACCGAGACGGATTTTCGACGCATATCGATTTCCACGACGCCATTCTCCAGTATTGTTGACCGCTGTCCAACGGCTCGGCGGGCCAATCCCCTAACACGAGCGACAACATCCTCCATTTGCAAAGGCTTGCCGCGATAATGC
>JBAWYY010000469.1:0-2655 GCA_037143285.1 Alphaproteobacteria bacterium
CGATGAGGCAGAGATTGGCGCAGGCGCGGTGAGTGAGGCCAGAGCCCGGGCTCATGGCGCCGGGATAGCATTTGCCGTCGCAGATCTCGCCGACCACACGCCAAGTGCCGAGCGACTGGGGGACCGGCAGGCTTTGGGCGGGACCAGCCTCCCGCATGTCATCGACCACCAGCATGGCAACCGAGCCGCGCGGAAACAACGTGCCGCGCGCTTCCACCACCTGGCCATCGCGCCAGGGGCCATCAATGCCCCGCTTGCCGCTGCCCGAGAGCATCACCACGCGGCCGGCGGGATGGGCTGGCTCCGGCGCAGCGTGAATGAGCGCATAGGGCGCGCGCGTGAGAACCCCGGTGATGACGGCTTCCACGGGTTCCGCCGGGATCGCTTCGGGACGAGCATCAGAGCCAAGCGAGAAGAGGCTCTCGCTCGGATCATCGATGCCGGCGCTGAGGAGAAGAGCGCAGGCCGCGAGCAGGGCCAAACCGCCCGCCACAACAGCAGTCAGCAGCCCCTTGAGCGGATGCGCGCTGGCGCTATTCCAACCGATGAAGAAGCTCTCGTCGCGCGTACTCATGATGAGGCGTCCTCACTCACCACGAAGGGCTCGACATAGGTACCGGGCGGATTGGCTTTGGGGTCGAGATAGACCCGGTCGCCGACGCATTTGACGCGATAGGTCGCGATGCGCTCGGTGAAGGGGGCCGGCGCGCAGCCGTCTTCGAGCCGATATTGGAAGCCATGCCAGGGGCAGGTGATGCAGCCATCCACCACGCGCCCCTCGCCGAGCGGGCCATTCTGATGGGCGCAGAGATTGGTGATGGCCGAGAGCTTGCCCTGATGGCGGAAGATCGCCACCGGCTCGTCATGGCCAAGATGCACGACCACGGCTTTATCTTCTGCGAAGGCCGAAAGCGGGCCTGCATCGACCCAAACACCGCCATCGAGCGGCACGGCAAGATCAGCGTCGCGCGCGCGCTCCTTGAAGCCAGCGATGAGATGCAAGGTGGTGAGCGTCCCGGCGCTTACCATCACCACGCCGGCGAGCGGCAAATTGCCGCCGGCCTGCAGCGCGCCGAGCGCCACGTGAACCACCACCAGCCCATAGGCGGGATAGATCGCCATATGCAGCGCCTTCCAGGTGGGCGGCGTCAAAACGGCGAGCCAGAAGTCATGGCTTGTGGCCGCGAGCACCATCAGCACCACAAGCGCGATCATCCCCGGCACGATGAAGGGAAAGCCCTTGAGCTGGCCGAAGCTCGTATCGGCCGCGAGCAACCCTTCCAAGGGCGTCAGCGGGCTATAAGCGAAGTACCAGCCGAGCACATGCGCCGCATGGCCAACCGCGACCGCCGCCGTCATCACGCCGAGATGGCGGCGGTTATAGAGCAGCGGCAGAAACCGCCGGTCGAGCCTCGCAAGCGGTCCAATGGCGAGCACAAGGCTCAACATCAGAAAGGCGCAGCTGCCATAGGCGCGGATGGCGAGCGTCTGCTCGTCCAGCGGCGTTGACACCCGCTGCAGGCGGACGCCAATCGTCATGAACAGCGTGAGGTAAAGCGCGATCGCGGCGACCACCACGAGGTCATAGACGATCTTCGATTGGTTCCAGCCGACGACGCCATATTTCGCGCTCATCGGACAGGCCTCGGCTCGCTCAAGCGTTCCGACAAGGTGCCGGGAAGGCTGGGGGACCGCGTCATGACGGTCACCACCCCCAAGACGGGAAAGAGAACCGCAAGCGCGAGCCAGAGCCTGCGATGGGCGATGCGGTGGCGTCGTTGCATCTTACGCCCTCATCACAGCAGTGCCCGCGCGCGGCCAACCCAGCGCATCAGCACCAAGGGCCAGAGCAACACGAGGCCCGGCATCAGGAGCGGGCGAAAGAGGAACGAGCCGCGCGCGGCGGCATCAATGCGGTCGAGACCGACGAGGAGGAACGCCAGCGCGACGACGAAGCCGAGGCTCAGATAGGCCATCAGCGCCGACAGAAGAGCGGGCGCAACCAACCCCGCCAAGGGCGAACCCGACAGGAAAGCGCCCGTTGCGATAGCTCCCGTCACGTCAGCCCTCCCCGCCTCGCAAATCCCAGGCTCCTCAGGAGCCAGCCAATCTATCCCACGCCGACCCGCCCATTGGCGATGCGGGTTTGTCCGCAAGCCCGCTCACGCCCGCTTTCGGGTGTGGCTGCCGCTCGCATGCAGCGTCCGCATGGGATCGAGCACATCAAAGGTCCGCGCTCCCAATTCAGGCGGCATCGGCACGAGCCAAGGCGAAGCCTCAAGCGTCGCGGTCGCATCGCTCAAGCCCTGGGCCCAACGCTTCTCCATGGTCCTGCGGCTAAACTCGTAATCCTTGGTCGAGCCCTGACCCTCGGTTGGCCGATAGATCACCTGCACGATGTCCATGGTGGTGACGCAGCCATAGGCATAGAGGAACTTGCCCTCCGGCGTATCTTTCAGCTCCTGGGGCAGCTTGTCCCACAGCGTATTGATATTGTGCCGGACGTCATGGGCCTCTCGCAGCTGGTTGGTGCCTGCCCGCGTGCGGCTGGAATAGCGGATGTCCTTTTCCCGCTCGCTCACATCTTCGAGTGACTTCGGCAGATTGCCGCGCGAACTGAACACGTCGACCTGGAATGTGAGCCGGCTGCGGCGG
>JBAWYY010000470.1:0-2655 GCA_037143285.1 Alphaproteobacteria bacterium
TGCACCGCTGCGGTCGCCCCGAAGGCGATGTCGGCGAGTTGATGCTGTCGATGGGTGCGCTGGGACTTGTGCTCGCGATCCTCATCCTGTGGTGGGCGGCCTCCGTCACCGGTCTCGTGTCACGCGCCTTCGTGCCGAACCCCTTCGATGCCTGGACGGCGCTGGTGAGAGGTTTGACGCGCGGCGAGTTTCTCGACCAGACGCTCGCGACGGTGTGGCGCATGGTGCAGGGCTGGCTGCTTGCGGGGCTCATTGGCGTTGCTTTGGGCGCGGCAATTGGCTTGTCGCAAAGCGCGCGCGACTATGTTCAGCCGACCCTTGAGTTTCTCCGGCCCTTGCCGGCATCGGCGATTATTCCGGTTGCCATCGTGCTCTTCGGTCTTTCGCCCGCCATGGCGCTGGCTGTCATTGCCTTCGGCTCGCTCTGGCCGACCTTGCTCGGCACGATCCACGGCTTTCAAGCGGTCGAACCGCGTCTGAGAGAGGTCTCGCGCTGCCTTGCCATGTCCGGGCCGGCCTTTGCCTGGAAGATCGGGTTGCCCAATGCCTTGCCCGATATTCTCGCGGGCATGCGGCTCTCGCTCACCGTTGCCTTGATCCTGTCGGTGGTCTGCGAAATGCTGGCGTCTCAGACGGGGCTCGGCACCGCCATCCTTGTCGCCGCGCGATCTTTCCGCTCGGCCGATCTCTTCGCGGGTATCGCGCTTCTCGGCCTGATCGGCCTCGTCTCCAACATGGCGCTCGGGCTGGTCGAGATGCGCTTGCTCCGCTGGCAGCGACGGGGCTGACCCCGGCCGCGCCATCAATCCACGCTGATATTCGCGTCCTTGATCACGCCGGCATAGACCTGAATGTATTTTTGGATGAGGGCCGCGAATTCGGCGCTGGGTTTCGCCGGCACGTCATAGCCTAAGGCCTCTAGGCGAGCGCGGATGTCCGCATTGGTGAGGGCCGCAATCCAGGCGCGCTCCAGCACGGCCTTGGCGGGATCCGGCGTTTCGCTGCGCACGACAATCCCAAACCAGCTGTCGGAGAGCACTTGCGGGAAGCCGAGTTCGCCCACCGTCGGGACATCGGGGAATTCGCGCGAGCGCTTCTCGGCCGCAACGGCGAGGGCCCGCATTTGCCCCTCGCGCACGGGCTGAACCACATCGGGCAAGTTCGCAAACATGAATTGAACGCGACCGGCGGTGATATCGAGGATGAGCTGTGCCGTGCCGTTATAGGCGGCATGGACAGATTTGATGCCGGCAAGCCGCGAGAACTGTTCCGCACCGAGATGCAGCGAGGTGCCAACACCCGGCGAGCCATAGGTGATCTCGCAGCCCGGCGTCTTGGCGTAGTCCATGAAACTCTTGAAATCGTCACCGATCCCTTTGGCCACCGTCAGCACATGGGGAACGAAGGTCGCTTGAACGAGGGGCGAGAATTCGCGCGGCCAGGTGGCCGTGCGCTGCGCCCGCAGCGTGACATTGGCCGCAAAGGAATTGGCGATCATGAACATGGTGTGCCCGTCGGCAGGCGCACGCAGGACATCGGTGCCGGCAACCACCGTCGCAGCACCCGGACGGTTCTCGATCACCAAGGGAACGCCGAGCGTTTCCTGAATATGGTTTTGGACAAAGCGGGCGACCGGGTCCATGGCGGTGCCAGGCGCGAAGGGGATGACGAGGCGCACGGCCTGCGTCGGCCGCCAACCCGCTTGGGCTATGGCAGGTGCTGCGGCAAGGAAAGGCGCGCTCAATCCCGCTAGTGTCAGATGACGGCGTGAGAGGACCATGTGCAACTCCTTCTCGGCCTAAAGGCCCGCAATGCCCTGGGAACGGGCAGGGTTAGATTGTTCGTTCAAAGAAGACGCCGCGCGTGTCCATCTCATAGTCGAGATCGGCAACGGGCGGGCGGACATAGTGCCAGGACACACCCTTCCGCGCCGCGCCACGGCCAACCAAGAGGTCGGGCAAGAAGGGGTGGATGTCATGCACGGTGTAGATATGCGTGTTGGTGGTGTCGCTCCATTGGAAGCCGAGCGAGGCGAGCCGGCGCTCCATCTCGCCCATCACCCATTCAGCTTTGGCACGCATGCCGGACGGCGAGACATCGCCGAGGCGGATTGTATGGTCGCGATAGCTGCCTTTGCCCTCCGGCGCTTCGCCGCTGCCTGCGACCACAAAGCTGCCTCGAGGCGCTGAGACATCGGGCACCGTGTATGAAAAGGCATAGAGCGAGGGCTCGGCCGGCTTATCAAGCTCGGGGCAAACATTGGTGCGCGCGACCGGGTTCACCTCATCGGTCATGATGCCCCATTCGCGCAGACGCCCGACATAGAGCCGGTTGAAAGCGGTAAAGCCCGCTTCGGTAAAGGGCTCGGGCGAGCGGAGTTCGCAAGCACAGAACGCCGCATTCGGCCGACCAAGGGAGGCGAGATGCTGCGCGATCGCGTCGAACCCTGCAGCCATGGGCAAGGGCTTGAACAATCTGGCTCGCTCAATGCGGAAGCCCGGTTGCGCCGCAACTCCACCGGAATACTGGAATACCGCAGGGATATAGCGATAGCCGCCGGCCTCATGGATCGCGGTCGGGCTTGGCGAAAGGGACATTGGCCTCACATCTCCCCGATATTGCGGGACAATCCACCATGTCCCGTCATTCGGAGGC
>JBAWYY010000471.1:0-2653 GCA_037143285.1 Alphaproteobacteria bacterium
ATCGCGGGATGGCGATCTGCCACAGCCGCAAGTTTCTGCTTCATCAGCAGCGACTTGTGGCGCACGCTTTCGAGGAACCCTTCACCGAGCACGACATCAAGCACGGCATTGCCCACCGCCATCGCGAGCGGGTTGCCGCCAAAGGTGGTGCCGTGGGTGCCGGGCTTGAGCGCACTGGCTGCCTTCTCAACGGCCATAACGCCGCCAAACGGGAAGCCGCCGCCAATGCCCTTGGCGAAAGTGAGGATATCCGGCGCAATGCCCGCCCATTCGTGAGCGAAGAACTTGCCGGTGCGGCCAACACCGGTTTGCACCTCGTCGAAAATCAACAAGAGGCCTTCCTTGTCGCAGAGTTCGCGCAAGCCACGCAGACAGACATGCGGCACCGCGCGAATGCCGCCCTCGCCCTGGATCGGCTCAACCATGATCGCAGCCGTTTCCGGACCGATGATAGCCTTGAGGGCCTCGTGATCGCCGAAGGGCACCTGATCAAAGCCATCGACCTTGGGACCGAAGCCTTCGAGATATTTCTTCTGCCCGCCGGCCGCGATGGTGGCGAGTGTGCGGCCATGGAACGCCCCTTCAAAGGTGACGATCCGATAGCGTCCGCCCTCGCCGCGATCATAGTGATAGCGGCGGGCCATTTTGATCGCGCCCTCGTTCGCCTCGGCGCCCGAGTTACAGAACAGCACGGAGTCAGCGAAGGTTGCCTCCACCAGACGCGCGGCAAGGCGCTCACCATCGGGGATGCGATGGAGGTTCGAGACATGCCAGAGCTTGCGCGCCTGCTCGGTCAAAGCCTCCACCAGATGCGGGTGGGCATGACCCAGAGAATTCACCGCAATACCGGAGCCGAAGTCGAGGACTCGTCGCCCGTCAGCCGTCACAAGCCAGCACCCCTCGCCCCGTTCAAAGGCAAGGTCAGAGCGCGCATAGTTCGGCATAAGGGCTGTGATCACCTCGACCTCCATCTGATCGGCGACACAAGAAAAAACAGCCGCCCCAAGGGGCGGCGCGCGTTCAAAGCTATGCGGAAAGGCTTATCGAAAGTCAAGAAATCGTGTCAGCACAAGATCTTCTCGTGCTTCTACGGATTGCCTGTGGAGAGTTTGACAATCGACCGCAACGTCTGGGGAAAACGATTCGTTCTCGGTTCGGACTCTTGCGGGCGATTCAACTGCTAGTGTAGCGTTAAATCGTTGCATACGACATCTCGTGTCGCTGTTCCCCGTCATCGCGTTCTGCGTTCCGATTCCTTTGCTTCATGCGGGGGGACGAGCGAAGCGATTCCGGGTGGCTCACGAGGCAAGGGGTGGCCAAGGAGGCTTTGATGAACTGGACCGACGAGCGCGTCGAACTGCTCAAGAAGCTCTGGAATGACGGCTTGAGTGCAAGCCAGATCGCCGGGGAATTGGGAGGGGTTACCCGCAATGCCGTGATCGGCAAGGTACATCGCCTCGGCCTGTCCGGCCGCGCCAAAGCGCCGTCCTCCAGCGCGCCGCGTCCGCGCAAGGCCCCGCGTAGCGCACCCTCTGCCCCGCCGCGCCCCACCACCTCCATGTTCCGCGGCAACACCGTGCTGAAGCCGCAAATGGAAACCCATGCGGCGCCTGCCGTTGAAATCGAAGCCGTGCCGGCGCCCGATAATGTGGTGCCCATGGGCGAGCGCTGCACCATCATGGAACTGAAGGAATATTCCTGCCGCTGGCCGGTGGGCGATCCTGGCAAAGACGATTTCCGCTTCTGCGGATCGCGCTCCGACGGCAGCCGGCCCTATTGTGCCTATCACTGCCGCATCGCCTATCAGCCGGTGCTCGATCGTAGGCGCGACCGCCGCGCTATGGGCGCGCGCTGAGCCTCAAAACGGCGCCGCGCGTTCCAGTACCCAGGTGCCTGTGAGAAGCGCGGCGCCAAAAATCACCACCACAACAGCCGCGATCACTTCAATCAGGCTCAAGAACAGCGTGCCGAGCCCTGGCCGGGCGCCAGCAAAGCGCACGGCGAGAGACTTTGCGCTTGAGGCAAAGATCGCAATGGCTGCAACCGTGATGGCCGTGCCGACCGCCATGACCAATGTTGCGACGATGCCGGCATATAAGATCCCTTGAGCCAGCGAGAAGACCAGCACAAGGACCGCGCCTGTGCATGGTCTGAGGCCCACCGCGAGCACCACCTGAACCGTATCGCGCCAAGTCGTCACCCGCGCAGCCTGTTCGGCCGAGGGCAAGTGAACGCAGGCGTCATCACAGCCAATGCCCGCCACCGGTCGGCCCTGCCACCAAGCGGAAACGCGGATCCAGAAGGCCCGGCCCTTGGTCCAGACGAGGCGAAGCCCGATGAGCGCCACCAGCGCATAGGCCGCCATCTCAATCCAATTGATAACGCTGGTCATGGAGCGCGCGGTCGCGCCCAAGAGGACCGAGGCGATGGTCACGAGCAGGATCGCGACCAAAGCCTGGACGAGGGACGAAAGGCCGGCAAGGAGCATCCCTCGCCGAAGCGTTTCGCCGGTTGAGACGATATAGGACGAGATGACCGCCTTGCCGTGGCCGGGTCCGGCCGCATGGAACACGCCATAGAGGAACGAGAGCGACACGAGGCCCCAAAACGCCGCCGGATCGCCCGCGCGAATGCCGCGCACGGCTTGAGAGAG
>JBAWYY010000472.1:0-2647 GCA_037143285.1 Alphaproteobacteria bacterium
GTTGGCCGCGAGGCCTTGGCCCTTGATGAATGCGACGCTTGGGCGCGCCATGCGGTGGCTCACGTGCTGGAAATGAACGGCCGGGCCGCCGAAGGCGCCGCCTGGCTCGGTGCGAGCGCCGAGCGCTGGAAGCACACCAATAATTTCGGCCTCCACCTCTATTGGCATCAGGCGCTGTTCCTTCTGGAACTCGGCCGGCGCGATGAGGTTCTGGGACTCTATGACCAGTTCATTCGCGCCAAACCCTCGGATGATTTCCGCGATATCGCCAATGCCTCAGCGCTGCTGGCCCGTCTCGAATTCGAAGGCGTGTCGGTGGGCGGCCGCTGGGACGAATTGGGCGAGGCCGCAGCCCGACGCATCGACGACCGCGCGCTGGTTTTCGCCGACCTGCACTATGCCCTGGCGCTCGCCGGCGCCGGTCGCAGCGCCGATGCCGAACGTCTCGGCGCGAGCCTCATGGTCCGTGGCGCCGAGGGCGATCGTTATGACGATAGCGTGGCCCAAAGCGTCGGGATCAGCGTTGCCGAAGCGATTACCGCCTTCCGGCGCGGCGACCATGCAATGGCCGCCAAGCTCATGTGGGCGGTTCGCGCGAAAATGCCGACGATTGGCGGCAGCAATGCCCAGCGCGACCTGTTCGAACAGCTCCTGATCGAGAGCCTGATGCGGGCCGGCGACTATGATCGCGCGGAGACCGTGCTGCGGCGGCGGTTGGGCGAGCGTGGCGGGCGCAATGCCTTTGCCGCAAGCCGCCTGCGTCGGCTGGCCGACCCCGCCGGCATTCGCTACCGTCTGGGCCGGTTGATCACCGCCTCGATGCCTTTGGCGGCGGTCCACTGAATTTCGACCAGCCGAAGCGGAGTGCTGCCATGACCACCGGAGCCGATCGGCTTGCCCGTCGCTTTGCCGCAGCCGGCATTCGCTATGCCTTTGGCATTCCAGGCGGCGAGGTGCTGGCTCTTGTCGATGCCTTGGAGCGGGCGGGCATCACCTTCATCCTGACCAAGCATGAGAATGCCGCGGGCTTCATGGCGGAGGGCGTATGGCACGCAACCGGCGCGCCCGGCCTTTTCATCGCAACCTTGGGACCCGGCGTCGCCAATGCAGTGAATGTTGTGGCGAACGCGCTGCAGGACCGCGTGCCCCTCATCTTCGTCACCGGCTGCGTCGATCAGGCGCTGGCCGAAAGCTATACCCATCAGGTCTTCGACCATCAGGCGCTGCTACGCCCGGTGGTGAAGGCGAGCCTCCGCGCCGCTGCCGGCACCGAAGATCTCGTCGCCGATAAGGCGCTGGTACTCGCGCTCTCGCGCAGGCCCGGCCCGGTTCACATCGATTTGCCCATCGTGGTGGCAGAGGCCTCAGCCCCCGATACGCCCATTGTCATCTCGCCACGCCCGAGCGGCGGCGCGCCGGCCAATCTCGCCGAGCCGCTCGCCATGCTCGCGCGCGCCGAGCGGCCGCTCGTGATTGCAGGCCTCGATCTCGTCAACGAAGGTGGTGCGGCGGCACTGGACGCCTTTCTGACCTCCACCGGCGCGCCCCTCATCACCACCTACAAGGCCAAGGGCCTGATTGATGAGCGCGACCCCCGCGTGATCGGGGCGGCGGGCTTGTCGCCCAAGGCCGATAAGCTGATCATGCCGCTGGTGGAGGCGGCCGACCTCATCGTGCTCGCGGGCTATGACCCCATCGAAATGCGGGCGGGTTGGCGCAACCCCTGGGGAGCCGACAAGCCCGTGATCGATCTCGTGGCGGAAGCGATGCCCCACGGCATGCACAGCCAGACGCTTCTCCACGAGGGGCCGGTGGCGCCCGTGCTTGAGGCGCTTGCGCGTCGGCACAGCGCCCATCCCGTCTGGACCGGCGGCGAGCCCGCGCGGCTCAAGGCCGCTCTCGTCAAAGCCTTCACGCCGCCCGCGCCCTGGGGGCCGCATGTGGTGTTTGAGACCCTACGCGCGGTTGCGCCGCCCGAAACCGTGTCGTCGGTTGATTCCGGCGCCCATCGCATTCTCTTGAGCCAGATGTGGACGAGCTATGGGCCGCGACGCCTCATCCAGTCGACCGGGCTCTGCACCATGGGCTGCGCCTTGCCGCTCGCGGCGGGCCATGCGCTGGCGACCGGCCGGCCAACAATCTGCTTCGTCGGCGATGCCGGCCTCGACATGGTGCTCGGCGAACTCTCAACGCTGCGTGATTTGACGCTGCCGGTGGTGGTGGTGGTACTGGTCGACGGCGAATTGGGGCTAATCGAATTGAAGCAGCGCCAGCAGCAATTGGCCCGTGTGGGGGTCAGCTTCTCGATAACCGACTTTTCAGCGGTTGCTCAGGCGCTAGGGGGTGCCGTCGTCACCGTGCGCGACCGGCCGAGCTTAGAGGCCGCCGCGCGCGACGCCTTCGCCCGCAAGGGCTTCACGGTGATTGCCGCCGAGATCGGCGCGCGCGCCTATGAGGGGGCGTTCTAGGGTCAGGACCCATTAATTTAGGCGAAACGGTGGGCGGAGAGAGGGCGCGAGGTTGAGGAGCAAGGCTGCAGGAAGTCTTCAGACTTTCAAAGGCTTGCGACATAAAGATCGCGCCTTCTCTCCGCCATCCGAAGGACAAGGTCCGAATGGCAAACTGGTGTGTCGAAGCCCTCAATCAT
>JBAWYY010000473.1:0-2640 GCA_037143285.1 Alphaproteobacteria bacterium
TATGTCTTTCATCGCCGCGTTTCCATGACTGAGGCCATGGGAGTCCTCTTTGAGGGTAACGCCGTTGAATATCGAATCACGATTCCTGAGGGGCTGACCTCCGAGCAGATCGTGGCGCGTCTGCGCGAGAACGATGTGTTGGTCGGGGAACTGCCGCGCACCCCGCGCGAAGGTTCGCTCATGCCGGATACCTATAAGTTCACCCGTGGCACCTCGCGTCAGCAGATCATCGACCAGATGACGCGGCTTCAGACGCGGGCCCTGCAGGATATCTGGAACCGACGCGTCGCGGACCTGCCGGTTCGCTCTCCTGAGGAACTGGTCATTCTCGCCTCGATCGTCGAGAAGGAAACGGCCAAGGCCGATGAGCGCCCGCGCGTGGCCGGCGTCTTCGTCAACCGGCTGAACCGCCGAATGCGTCTCGAATCAGATCCAACCGTTATCTACGGCGTCGTCGGTGGGCGCGGTCGGCTTGATCGCCCGATTTCCCGCGCGGATTTGGATCGGCTCACGCCCTACAACACCTATCGGGTCGAAGGCTTGCCGCCGACGCCCATCGGGAACCCGGGGCGCGCGTCGATGGAAGCAGTGGCCAATCCCATGCGCCATCGCGAGGTGTTCTTCGTCGCCGATGGTACGGGCGGACATGCCTTTGCCGAGACGCTCGACCAACACAATCGCAATGTCGCGCGCTGGCGGCAGATCGAGCGCGAGCGTGGCGCTGCCAGCCCTGCCGTGCTGACCGCACCCGCTGAGGCTACACCTCGACCAGCCGCCGCCGTGCCGGTTGGCGCGGCACCGCCGGCTGCGGGCGCACAGGTGCCGGCGCTGCGTTGACGTGCGGGTTGACCGAAGCGCTTCGCGCGCTTACCCGGGCAGGGCCGTGACCAACCCCCGAGGATTGTAATGTCGCTCGCCAGCATGACCGGTTTCGCCCGTCGCGACGGCGTCGATGGTTCGGCGGCCTGGGGCTGGGAAATCAAATCCGTCAATTCCAAGGGCCTTGATATCAAGCTGCGGCTGCCGCCTGGGCTCGACGGACTGGAAGTGGAGATCCGCCGGAGATGCGGTGCCATGATCGCGCGCGGCAGCGTCTTCGCAAGCCTGACGGTCAAGCGCGCTGAAAAAGGCTCAGTTGTCCGCGTCAATGAAGCGGTGCTCGCCCACGTGGTGGAGGCGGCCCGAGCGATTGGCGAGAAGCTTGGCTCAGCGCCCGCGACGGTCGACGGCATTCTGGCCATTCGCGGGGTTGTCGAAGTCGTTGAGCCTGAAGAGACCGAAGCCGAGAAAGTGTCGCTTCAAGCCGCCGTCATGGCGGGTCTTGATGAGGCCTTGGGCGACCTCACGACCATGCGTTGCCAAGAAGGTGCGGCTTTGCGGGCTGTTCTTGAGCAGCGCTTGACCGATATCGCAGCCCTCAAGGAAGCGATCGAAGTCTCACCCGTGCGAAAGCCTGACGCCATCAAGGCGCGGATTGCCGAACAAATCGCGGCGCTTCTCGATGGCACGCGCGGGTTCGATCCTGATCGCCTTCATCAGGAAGCACTGATGATCGCAGCGAAGGCAGATGTGCGCGAAGAGCTCGATCGGCTGGACGCCCACGTGGCGGCGGCTCGTAAACTTTTGGCGGAGGGTGGCGCGGTCGGCCGAAAGCTCGACTTCTTGTCGCAAGAGTTTAACCGCGAGACCAATACTATTTGCTCGAAGGCCAATGATAAATCGCTCACCGCCGTCGGCCTCGAGTTGAAAGTGGTAGTCGAGCAGTTCCGCGAGCAAGTGCAGAATTTGGAGTGACGGACATGGCTGACCCGATCACCGCGCGACGCGGGCTCATGTTGGTGCTGACCTCGCCCTCGGGTGCAGGAAAGTCCACGCTGTCACGTAACCTCCTGCAATATGAAAACAATATCTCACTATCGGTGTCGGTGACGACCCGGCCGAAGCGGTCGAACGAGATCGACGGCGTTCACTACCATTTCATTGATGTTCGCCGGTTCGAGCAGTTGCGCGATCGCGGTGAACTGTTGGAATGGGCTGAGGTCCACGGCAATTTCTACGGCACGCCGCGTGAGCCGGTGGATGAGGCGCTCGCGCGCGGGCGCGACGTCTTGTTCGACATCGATGTGAAGGGCGTGCAGCAGCTTGCAGCCTCGGCCCGCGATGATATGGCCACCGTCTTCGTGCTGCCGCCTTCAGTGGCTGAGCAGATCGAGCGGCTGAAACGGCGCGCGAGCGACGACGACAAGACGATCCTGAAGCGCCTGACGACGGCGAAGGCCGAAATCCACCACTGGCGCGACTTTGACTACGTCCTGGTCAATGACGACCTCGATAAGGCTTTCGCCGGGCTTCAAGCCATTCTGGCGGCCGAGCGGCTCAAGCGTTCCCGGCGGCCCCTGATCGCCAGCCTCATTACCGATCTCGACCGTGATCTTGGCCGCGTGCTGGATGCCGGCGATCTCAGCGCCGCAAAAGCGCCCTAACGAGCTTCAACCGCGCGGGCGAGCGCGACAAAGCCGGCAATCCCGATCGTTTCGGCACGCGCGGTCGGGTCGAGACCTGCAGCCTCAATGAGGCCTAAAGTGTCGCCGCCAAGCGCCTTCAGGCTCTGCCGCAACATCTTGCGCCTTTGTCCGAAGG
>JBAWYY010000474.1:0-2638 GCA_037143285.1 Alphaproteobacteria bacterium
CGCCTCGGCCACGACGACGGCTGCATCATTGGCCGAGCGGGTGACAAGGCCCTTGATGGCTTCCTCGGCGGTGATCGTGCTGCCCGACTTCAGACCAAGCTTGGAGGGGGCCTGCGCCGCTGCGCGCTGCGAGACCGGAAACTCCGTATCCAGCGAGACGCGCCCGGCCTGAAGCTGCTCGAACAGCAGATAGAGCGTCATCACCTTCGTGACGGAGGCGGGATGGCGCAGCCCGTCCGGATCATTCTGGTTGAGGGTGCGGCCGGTGTTCACGTCGACCACGATCGAGGAGAAGAGCGGGGATGCGCTGTCGGCCTGTACCATCCGCGTGTCCTGGCGGACGCGCTGGCGGTTGGCGGCAAGGCGGGTGCGACGGTGGGAGTAGGCCTGCGCCATCTTCTGGCTTTTGACCTTCTGGGCGTAGATGTGAAGGTTGCGTTTACGGGCTTCTGCCGTATCCACGCCGACGCTGATCATGGCCGACAATCCGATCATGCAGGCGGCCGCCAAACTCAGGCCGCGACCCATACTATCTTTTGCCCAACGCAACATTTTACGCGTCTCCAACACCTTCGACGCGATCCGACAGGGTCCGCGTCAACGCTTTTCCAGGCCTGCCCGGACTTGGGTCACCCTGCTCGTCGCGCGGGGACCCCATGTTGCCGGGAAGGTACGGTGCATAAAACTAAGTGGACGCGGTTACGCTTTGGTTAAGCACGCGGAATATAGTTGATGGTATCTTGATAGTGATGTCCCGCCGGGCTCATACCAAAGGCGGGGGTAGGCGGCAGCCGTGAAGCTTGACGCCATTGTGCGTCGCACCTATGATTGCTGCATTGCACTCAGCGGGTTTCGCGGGTGCCAATTTGGAAGTGCAGGCCGGTTGACGGCCTGACAGACGAGGGAAAATCCATGTTCCAGTCGCTTGAAGACATGCAGAAGTTCAGCAAGGACAATGTCGAGACCGCCACCAAAAGCATGGCGGCCCTGACCAAGGGCGCGCAGGCCCTGGCGACCGAAGCGGTCGACTACTCCAAGAAAGCCTACGAGACCTCGACCGCCACGTTCGAGAAGCTGGTTGGCGTGAAGACCCTCGACAAGGCCATCGAGATCCAGACCGATTATGCCCGCTCGGCCTATGAGAGCTTCGTGGCGCAGTCGACCAAGATGGGCGAACTGATCACGAACCTCACCAAGGAAGCCTACAAGCCTTACGAAGGCATGATGTCGAAGGTCGTTTCGACCACGAAGTAAGCTTTCTTTCATGCGATAGGACGAAGCCCGGCCTGGTGCCGGGCTTTTTCGTTTTTGTGGCGCCTACCTCTGCAGGAGGTGAAGGATCGCCTGTGCACCGATCAGGATGGCCATGCCGATAAGGATGATCAGGACGAGGCGCCGGACGGCCTCTTCCTGAAAACGGCCGACAAGCCGGGTGCCAGTCCAGACGCCGGCCAGCAGCGCCGGGAGCATCAGGGCGAACAGCAAGACGCTTTCGCTGCTGGCAACGCCGAAGGCGAACAGCATCGGCAGACCGACCATGTCCATCCCGAGGAAGGTGGCGATGATCGATGCGCGACCGGCGGAAAGGGCGAGCGGGGAACCGAGGAAGAAGATGATGATCGGCGGACCGCCGATGCCGAAGGCACCGTTGAGCAGGCCCGAGGCGAATCCGGTCGCGACCGTTTCCGGTGTCGTGGGCATGCGGCGCAACCGGTAGCCTGACAGCAGAACCAGGGCTGCCACAAGCACGGCAATCGCAAGGCCAAGCTTCATCATGGGTTCCGGCATCGTCGCCAGAAGCCAGACCCCGACCGGCATGGCCAGGATCACCGCGGCCAGAAGAACGCTGATGTCGCGCCAGCGGATGTCGCGCCAGATCGACGGCAGCAGGTGAAAGCCCGCCGCGATTTCCAGCATGAACATGGCCGGCACGATCGTGCCGGGCGGGAAGACGAGCGACAGCGCGATGATCGTGAGCAGCGAAAAGCCGAACCCAGAAAAACCGCGCACCACGGCCGCGACGAAGACGACGAACACGGCATAGGCAAGGATCGAAACGGTCATGGGGCCTCTTGGTGCCGGGGCGAGGCCCTGCATAGGCCCAGACAGCCCGGAAAGACAGGATCAGGGGGTGTCGCCCGACCTGCATCGCTTGACGGCAATCGGCGTGTGGGTTCTATGGCGGCAAAGCGTTTCACACCGAAAGTCGTCTCCGATGCATCGTTATCGCTCCCATACCTGCGGCGCCCTGCGCGCGGATCATATTGGCGAAACCGTCCGCCTGTCCGGCTGGTGCCATCGCGTGCGCGACCATGGCGGCGTGCTGTTCATCGACCTGCGCGACCATTACGGCATGACGCAGGTCGTGGCCGATCCGGACTCGCCGATCTATGCGGCGGTGCAGAAGATCCGCTCGGAATGGGTGATCCGGGTTGACGGCAAGGTGCGCCGGCGACCCGGCGGCACCGAGAACAAGGACCTGCCGACGGGCGAGGTCGAGCTCTTCGGGACAGACCTTGAAGTCCTTGGCCCGGCAGCCGAACTGCCGATGCCGGTGTTCGGCGACGTCGAGTATCCCGAAGACATCCGCCTTAAGTACCGCTTCCTCGATCTGCGGCGCGAGAAGCTGCACAAGAAC
>JBAWYY010000475.1:0-2632 GCA_037143285.1 Alphaproteobacteria bacterium
GGCTTGCGCGCAGGCGCCTTGCCGCCGCCGGCTTCGATCTTGGCCGCGATTAAGGTGACGGCTTGCTCCATGGTCAGCGCCTCAGCGGTGACACTCTTCGGCAGCGTCGCGTTGACCGACCCATGCTTCACATAGGGCCCGTACTTGCCGGCCATGACGGTGACGGGGCCGCCGAGGCTCGGATGTTCGCCAAGTTCACGGCCGGCGGGTGCTGCCGCCCGGCCAAAGCGACCACGAGGGCCGCCGGTTTCCTTCGCAACAATCAGATCAATCGCCCGGTTCGCACCGATGGCCAGCACATCGTCATCCTTGCCAATATTGGCATAGGTTTTCTCGTGCTGGACATAGGGTCCATATTTGCCGATGCCCACCATGATCGGCTTGCCGCTTTCCGGATGCCGCGCGACTTCCTTCGGCAATGACAGAAGAGCGAGCGCAGTGGCGAGATCGATGCTCGCCGGCGTCGCTCCTTTTGGGAGCGACGACCGCTTGGGCTTTTCGCCTTCGCCAAGCTGGATATAGGGGCCGAAGCGGCCATCCTTCACCAAAACCTCAAGGCCGGTGTCGGGATCTGCGCCTAAGCGACGGGTGCCGTCTGCGCCGGCATCGGCCGGGCCATCCACAGCTTCGCCGGTCGGTGCCGCGAGCGGTCGGGTGAACTTACAGGTCGGATAGTTCGAACAGCCCACAAAAGCGCCGAACTTGCCGAGCTTCAAGGACAGCGCGCCATCGCCGCAGGAGGGACAAGCGCGGGGGTTCGAGCCATCGCCTTTGTCGGGGAAAATGTGCGGAGACAGGCTTTCATCGAGCGTCGTGATGACGTCGCCGATCTTCAAGTCCCTGGTCTCATTCACTTTCGCGATGAAGTCGTGCCAGAACTCACGCAGCAGCAGCTTCCAGTCGAGCTCCGAATTGGAGACGAGGTCCAGGCGCTCTTCGAGTGCGGCGGTGAAGCCATATTCGACATAGCGATTGAAGAAGTTTTCGAGGAAGACGGTGACCAATCGGCCTTTGTCCTCGGGGATGAGCTTCTTTTTCTCGATCTTCACATATTCGCGATCGCGAAGGGTTTGCAGCGTGGCAGCATAGGTCGAGGGCCTGCCGATGCCGAGCTCTTCCATACGCTTCACGAGGCTTGCTTCGGAGAAGCGCGGCGGCGGCTCGGTGAAATGCTGGGTGGTCTTAATCTCCTTGGAGGCGAGTTTCTCGCCGACCGTCATGGCGGGGAGGCGGCGGGTATCGTCATCCTCGCCGTCGTCGTCGCGATCCTCGGTATAAAGCGTCAAGAAGCCGTCGAACTTCACGACTTGGCCGGACGCGCGGAGTTCTAACTTGCGCCCGATCTGTGAGCCCAACCCGCCAACGGTGGCGGTGACGTCCACGGTCGTGCGCTCCAGCTCCGCACTTTCCATCTGCGAAGCGACCGTGCGCTTCCAAATCAGTTCGTAGAGCTTGGCTTGTTCGTCTTCGAGGAAGCGGGCGACGTCACGCGGGTGGCGGCGTGCATCTGTCGGCCTGATCGCTTCGTGGGCTTCCTGCGCGTTCTTGGCTTTCGTCACATATTTGCGTGGGACGCCCGGAACGTAGCGCGCGCCGAAATCCTTGCCTATGAGATTGCGAACCTCGGCAACCGCTTCGGGCGCCATATCGACGCCGTCGGTGCGCATATAGGTGATAAGGCCCACCGTCTCGCCGCCGATATCGACGCCCTCATACAAGCGCTGAGCCACCTGCATGGTGCGGTTAGGTGCAAATCCATGCTTGCGGGAGGCTTCTTGCTGCAGGGTCGAGGTCGTGAAAGGCGGATAGGGATGGCGTTTGGCAGGTTTCGCCTCAACGCTCGTCACAGCGAAATGGGCCTCTTTCAACGCCTTCTCGAAGGCGCGTGCTTCGGCCTCGTTGCCGACATCAAGGCGGTTAATCTTGCGCCCATCGGCGGCCACCAGACGGGCTTCGAACACTTCTGCGCGCGGGGTCGCAAGCGAGGCGATCAGCGACCAATATTCACGCTTCACGAAACGTTCGATTTCCGCCTCACGCTCGCAAACGAGCCTGAGTGCCACGGATTGCACGCGTCCGGCCGAGCGGGCACCTGGCAATTTGCGCCACAGAACCGGTGAAAGCGTGAAGCCCACGAGATAGTCGAGGGCGCGGCGGGCGAGATAGGCTTCAACGAGCGCGACATCAATGGCGCGCGGATGCGCCATCGCGTCTTGCACTGACTGTTTCGTGATGGCGTTGAATGTGACGCGCTCGACCGGCATGTCCTTCAACGCGCGCTTTTCGCGCAGCGCTTCGAGGAGATGCCAAGAAATCGCCTCGCCCTCGCGATCAGGGTCGGTCGCGAGGATCAGCTTGTTTGCGCCTTTCATGGCCTTGGCGATGTCGGCGATCCGCTTAGCGCCGCGCCCATCCAGTTCCCAAATCATCGCGAAGTCGGAATCGGGCAGCACCGATCCGTCCTTGGCTGGAAGGTCGCGCACATGCCCGAAAGAGGCGAGAACCTCGTAATCCGGCCCTAGATATTTGCTGATCGTCTTGGCCTTAGCCGGGCTCTCGACGATGACTACGTTCACGCCCAAGGGGGGGTTGCTCCTATCACCACGCGACGAAGCGCCCGCGGCTCATGTTG
>JBAWYY010000476.1:0-2629 GCA_037143285.1 Alphaproteobacteria bacterium
GGCTCACCGCCGGCGAGGTCGTCCAGGCGCTTCGTGCGGCTAACGTTCAGGTGGCGGCAGGTGCCATCAATCAGCCGCCGGCGATATCGCCCGGCGCCTTCCAGCTCTCGGTTCAAACGCTTGGCCGCTTGACGACGGTGGAAGAATTTGGCGCCATCGTGGTGCGCGCCGATGGCACGAGCCTCGTTCGCGTGCGCGATATCGCCCGTATCGAGCTTGGTAGCCAGGACTATACGGTCAACGCTTATCTCGACAATAAGAACGCGGTGGCCATCGGCATCTTCCAGCGCCCAGGGTCCAATGCGCTGTCGACGGCCGCAGCAATCAAGAGCGAAGTCGCCCGGATGGCGCGCGATTTCCCGTCGGGCATGGGCTATTCGGTTGTCTATAATCCCACGGAATTCATTCAAGAATCTGTCGACGAGGTGATCAAGACGCTGGCGGAAGCCGTCCTCTTGGTCGTGGTCGTTGTCTTGATCTTTCTGCAGACGTGGCGGGCCGCGATCATTCCGATCGTCGCCATTCCCGTGTCGCTGGTGGGCACCTTCCTGGTCATGAGCATGGTCGGGATCTCGTTCAACACGCTGTCCCTGTTCGGTCTGGTGCTCGCCATCGGTATTGTCGTCGACGATGCCATCGTAGTGGTCGAGAATGTCGAGCGCTACCTGCGCCAGGGCATGTCGCCGAGGGAGGCCGCACACAAGACCATGGACGAGGTGGGCGGGGCCTTGCTGGCCATCGCCCTCGTGCTCTGCGCGGTCTTCATCCCCACAGCCTTCATCACCGGGCTTCAAGGTTCCTTCTATCGCCAGTTCGCCATCACCATTGCGGCTTCAACCGCCATTTCGGCCTTCGTGTCGCTGACCCTGTCGCCGGCGCTCGCGGCACTCCTTCTGAAGCCCCACGGGCATGAGACCGGCCATGGCATCATGCATACGCTCGGCGCGCCGCTGCGCTGGTTCTTCAACGGCTTCAATCGTGCCTTCGACGCGATGTCGGGCGGCTATGCCTGGCTAACAGCCAAGTTCATTCGCTTCGCCGTGATCGTGCTCTGCGTTTATGCGGGTCTGCTTGCGCTCACAGGCGAGCGGCTTGGCGCGGTGCCGACCGGCCTCATACCCCAGCTTGATCGCGGCTATTTCATCGTTGCCTTCCAGCTGCCGCCAGGCGCGTCGCTTGATCGCACCGATGCAACGGTCAAACGTGCGGCTGATATCATTGCCTCTCGCCCCGGCGTGCAGCATTCCGTCGCCTTTGTCGGCCTTGACGGCGCAACCTTCACCAATGCGCCGAATGCGGCGGTGATCTTCGTCACCCTTAAGGACTTCAAGGAGCGACAAAAGGAGGGCGTGACCTATGCCTCTGCGCTCAATGATTTGCGCCGTCAGATGTTTGCGCTACCGGAAGCTTTCGCCTTCGTGATCGAGCCGCCTGCTGTGCCGGGGATTGGTACAGGCGGCGGTCTGAAAGGCTATGTTCAAGATCGAGCCGGGCGAGGCCTCGCAGCACTCGAAGGGGCTGCTTGGGTTGTAGCGGGCTCAGCAGGGCAGACGCCCGGAATTGCCCAGGGCTACACCCTGTTCTCGACACGCACGCCGCAAATCTACGCTGATATCGACCGGGTCAAGGCCGAGATGCTGGGCGTGCCGATCTCGCGCGTGTTCGAAACGCTCTCGGTCTATATGGGCTCAGCCTTCGTCAATGATTTCAACATCCTAGGCCGCACCTATCGCGTCACCGCGCAGGCCGACAACCCGTTCCGGCTTGATCTGCGCGATGTCGCCAATCTCAAAACGCGCAACGTGTCCGGAGATATGGTGCCGATCGGGGCGGTTGCTTCCTTCTCCGACACCACCGGCGCCTATCGCGTGCCGCGATATAACCTCTATCCCGCAGCCGAGATCCAGATTGCGCTCGCGCGCGGGACCTCGTCAGGGCAGGGGATCTCGGCCATTGAGAAGATTGTGGCGGAGCGCTTGCCGCAGGGCTTTGGCTTCGAATGGACCGAGATCGCGCTTCAGGAGCAGTTAGCCGGCAATACCGCCATCATCGCCTTCGGTCTCGCGGTGGTCTTCGTCTTCCTGCTGCTGGCAGCGCTCTACGAAAGCTGGCTCCTGCCCATGGCGGTGATCCTTATCGTTCCCATGTGTATTTTGGCGGCCATGATCGGCGTTGGCTTTCGAGGCTATGATCGCAACATCCTCGTTGAGATCGGGCTCGTGGTGCTGGTGGGTCTTGCCGCGAAGAACGCCATTCTCATCGTTGAATTTGCCAAGCAGGCGGAGGAGGAGGGCGCAAGCCGGGTGGACGCCGCCATTGCCGCCGCACGGACCCGCCTTCGACCGATCCTCATGACTTCGCTTGCCTTCATCCTCGGTGTGGTGCCGCTGGTGATCGCAACGGGCGCGGGCGCTGAAATGCGCCAAGCCCTCGGCACGGCGGTGTTCTCAGGCATGCTCGGCGTGACCTTCTTCGGCCTGTTGTTCACGCCGGTGTTTTACGTGACCTGCCGCTGGCTGAGTGGGCTGCGGCGCAAGAAGGAGACGATCGCCCCGCCTGCGCCGGCCCCTGCCGAGTAGCGGTGCCGACTGCGCCTTGGTGAGCGCTTAAGCGATCCGGTCGCGGGGCG
>JBAWYY010000477.1:0-2619 GCA_037143285.1 Alphaproteobacteria bacterium
CTCGGCATGGATCAGATCCTCCTCGTTGCCATAAGACATAATTCAAGGTGGCCCAATTCAATGGGGGTGGATCAGACGCATGGGCTTTGGGGGCGACCCAGGTGACCTCCGGAAGAGTGGATTTGTACCCGTGACATCACGGTGACTTGGCCGCCAATATCACGAAGTTAATACGTGAATACACTTAACTTTTTTTTATTGTGTTAACATCAAAATGGTTTCAGACGAATGAAGCTGGGGATCGCACGTGACTTGGACCATCCGAAATGGCGGCCTTTTATTCGGAGGCGCGGTGGCTGCAATTGTCGTCGCAAACATCGCAATTTCCACAAAAGCAAGCCTCGAAGACTATGTGCTGACTAAGGAAGCGGTTGAATTCTCAGAAATTGGCGATGCGTCGTACCGCGCTATTCTGCCGATGTCGCTTGAGCGCTCCGTTACTCAGGTCGGATTGTCTCTCGCGACCCCGCTTCCTTCCGAGTTCCGCACTCTTCTGGAACAGCAGCGTGCCTTGTCCGATAAGGCTCTGGCAGAGGTGCAAGCGCGCTTGAAAGGTGCGCAGTCACTCTCCAACGCAGACGGCGTTGCTTCAAAGTTAAGTGGTCTTTCCAATCAGTTGACTGACCTTCGGCGGCGGGCGGATGCAGCGCTTTCGGCCGATCGCGTGAGGAGAAGCGCGGACAGCGGGTCACTCCCCACCGGCTTGATGGACCTCATTGTTGAAGTTCAACGCTCGACCAATCCGTTGAGGCGTGCTGACGCCTTGAATGCAGGTAAGGTCCAGGCGTTAGATTTGTTGGCTTATCGGCTGTGGCGTATCCGAGAATATGGCGGACGCGGGCGTACTGATTTCGCCATCGCGGCCTTCCACCGTACCCCCTTAAGCCCGCTGCTGATGGCCGATATGCGGGAGCTTAATGGGCGGGTGACGCAAACTTGGGACGCGATTAGCGCCGTCAAGAATCAGGTTTCAACAAACCTCCAAACTCAAATCGAGAATGTTGACGCTGAATATTTCAAGAAATACCGGCTCCTCCGGGAGGCTATGTATGCCAACTATGCGACAGGGCAGTATCCCGTTCAGTTCCAGGAGTTTTTTGCGCGCTCCAGCGAAGCAATGACGGCGGTCGAAAAGGCCACTCTTGCGACAAGCGCTGAGATGATTGCGCAAAGTCGCGCGTCCCGTGACAGCGCCTATATGCAGCTTGTCACCCAAGTCATCATGTCACTCGCCCTTGCCGCCCTGTCGATCGGGCTCCTCTACTTCCTGCTCATCGGGGTTTCACGGCGCATCAACACGCTGACAAACCTGATGGATCGCCTGGCAAAGGGCGACCTCTCCATCGACACGTCGCGACTGCGCAGCAAAGACGAAATCGGCGCCATGACCGCCAGCGTCGATATCTTCCGTGAGAATGCCGCGACCATCGCGCGGCTGAATGCCGAGAGCGCAGAGGCCACCAAGGAGGCCGAGCGCCAAAAGCGTGAGGAACTCGAGCGGCTGGCGGATGGCTTTGAGGCAGCCGTTGGCTCTGTCGTGGTGACCCTTGGCCAATCGGCCGAGCGTCTCAACGGCTCGGCCAAAACCCTTTCAGGCCTTGCGGCCGCGACAGGCGAGCGCGCCGGGCGCATGGAGGTCTCCACCGAAGAGGCCTCCCGCAGTGCCTCGGCGGTTGCCGCTGCAACGGAAGAAATGGCGGCGTCCATTGGGGAAATCGGCCGCCAGGTTGCGACCGCCGCCGAGATGACCGGAAGTGCCGTTGCCCGTGCGGATCAGGCGGCGGCCCAGATCGCACAGCTTTCCGGCGCGACCCAGAAGATCGGCAGTGTTGTCGAACTCATCAATTCCATCGCGGGCAAGACCAATCTGCTCGCCTTGAACGCGACCATTGAAGCGGCGAGGGCGGGCGAAGCCGGTAAGGGCTTTGCGGTCGTTGCGGCCGAGGTCAAGCAATTGGCCGATCAAACGGCGCGCGCAACGTCCGAAATCAGCATGCAGATCCAGGAAGTGCAGGGCGCAACCACGCAGACGGTTGAGACCATTCAGGCGATCAATCAAGCCATTGCGAAGATTGACGAAATTGCTGCGGCGGTTGCCGCCGCCGTTGAAGAGCAGGCGGCCACGACCCATGATATCGCCGACAATATCGGCCAGGCGTCGAGCCTGACCTCCAGCGTCAATCAGGACATGCGCAGCGTCTCAGGCGAAGTGAGAAACACCTCCAGCGCCGCCGATGCCGTGCTGCACGAAGCGCATGACGTCTCTCACACGGCTGATCAATTGTCGGAAACGATGCGATCCTTTGTCGCAAAGATCCGAACGGCTTGAGGGACAGGGGGGTCGTGGTCAGCTTTCCGGTGCCTCGCCCTATCGTGCGGAACAATGGCTCCCCCTGACCACTCCCAATCCCCAAGCCTCCAATGTATTCGAGGATATAGGTCTCAAGATTATAGCGAAAAGGCAGCATTAGCGCCTTCACCTCGATGACGTCGGTCATTCGTGCTTATAAAGGGCTTCATAGTCGCGCCCACCGTAAAACACGTTGGTGATGACAACGGTCTCCGCCTCAACGAGGTATGCAATCACGGCCTGCTTTTCAAACGGCATCGTCCGTAGTC
>JBAWYY010000478.1:0-2617 GCA_037143285.1 Alphaproteobacteria bacterium
GGCGGAATGATGCGGTCGCCGTCGATATTGTCGGTGAGTTCCAGAAGCGAGCGGACGAAGATCTTATAGGCCTCCGTGCCCTCCGCGAACCAGGCCTCGCGCTGGCTTGCCGGCGGCAGCTTCTTCGGCACGAAGCCGCCTTTGGCGCCAACGGGCACGATGACGGCGTTCTTCACCTGCTGCGCCTTCACGAGACCCAGCACTTCCGTGCGGAAATCCTGTGGCCGGTCGGACCAGCGAAGCCCACCGCGCGCGACCTTGCCGAAGCGCAGATGCAGGCCCTCGACGCGGGGCGAATAGACGAAGATCTCGAAGAGCGGGCGCGGCGCCGGCAGATTGTCGATCTTCTTACAATCGAATTTCACCGAAATGGTCGGGCGGGTGCGGCCCTCAGGCGTGACCTGATAGAAATTGGTGCGGATGGACGCCTGCACCAAATTGGAGAAGGCGCGCAGGATGCGATCTTCGTCCAGCGAGGTGACGGCCTGAAGCCCTTCCTCCAGCCGCGCGATGATGTCGGTCTGCTTGGCGTTGCGCTCTTCAATGGAGAGCCCCAAGCGCGGGTCAAAGCGCAGGTGGAACATCAGCACCACGCCCTTGGTGATGCCGGAATGTTTGCGCAGCGTCGTCCAGAGATAGTCCTGGCTATAGGGCGCGCGGATCTGGCGCAGCACGCGGGCGAAGGTGCGGAGAACCGCGATATCGCGCCAGGCAAGGCCCGCCTCTAGCGTCAACGCATTGAAGCCGTCGCTTTCGGCCTCATCGGTCATGACGGCGATCAGCATGGCGCCGAGCTTGTCGCCCAGCGCATCAAGATCAATCGCCTGCCCATCGGGACGGGAGAGCGCCATGTCGTGAAGATAGACCTCTGGCCCGCCATCGGTCGGCGTCACGTCATAGGTGCGCTCGTCCACCACCGCGAAGCCCATGGCTTCGAGCACCGGCACGCGCTCGGACAGCGGGATCGGCCGTCCCCGTGAGAAGACCTTCAACGCGGCTTCCGATTTCGGCGCCTCGGCTGTGCGATAGAAGTCGATGGCGAGCGTGTGGCTCTCGCTCAAGGTCTCCAAGATGCGGATGTCGCCGATGGCGCGCTCGGGCGATACCGCCTCGCGATAGGCAGCAGAAAAGGCGCCGCGGTAACGCCGGCTGAGCAAGCCCGCCTTATCGGCCTCATGGATCAGGCCAAGCGCCTCGGAGAGACCGTCGCCCCAGGTGCGGACGATCTTGCCGACGGCGTCTTCCAAGACTTCACGGGAAATAACGGGCGTCTCGCCATCGGTGCGGCCGATAATGAAATGGACGCGGGCAAGCGTGCCCTCGGGGTAATGGGGATAAAAGGCCGAGACACGGCCTTTGAAGACGCTCGCGAGATAGGTCCCGATCGCAAGCCGCGCATTGGTGTCGTAACGGTCGCGCGGCACATAGACGAGGATCGAGACGAAGCGATCGAAGCGGTCGGGGCGGGCGAGAACGCGCACGCGCGGCCGCTCGTCCAATTGCAGGATCGCGAGCGCGTGGCGGAACAGCGTCTCGTCGTCGATCTGGAACAATTCGTCGCGCGGGAAGCTTTCGAGCACATTGACAAGCGCCTTGCCCGAATGGCTTTCCGGGTCGAAGCCTGCGCGCGTCAGCACCTTGTCCACCTTGCGGCGCAAATAGGGGATGGTGCGGGTGGAGCGGGTATAGGCGGTGGAGGTGAAGAGGCCGACCATGCGGACCTCGCCCACCAGATTGCCGTCGGCGCCGAAACGCTTCACGCCGATATAGTCCATATAGACCCGGCGATGGACGCGGGAGCGGACATTGGCCTTGGTGATGATGAGCGGCACCGGCTGCATGATAAACTCACGCATTTCCGGGGTCATGGTCACGAGTTCCGCGCCACGGCGGAGGATGCGGACATCGGGATTGCGTAGGACACCGAGGCCGGAGGTGAATTCCGGCTCCATCTGCCCATCGGCGACGCCGCCGACATAGGAATATTCGCGCAGGCCCAGGAAGGTGAAGTTATCGGCCTTCAGCCATTCCAGGAACTGGATGGCTTCCGCCATCTCGGTCACCGGCAAAACCGGGTTCGATTTCAGATCCTCGACCACGCCCGCCACCGAACGGGTCATCGCTTCCCAATCGGCGACGCACACCGTCACATCGGCAAGCGTTGCCTCAAGGCCCGCGATCAAGGTCTCGATGCGCACGGGGTCGCTCATGCGCTCCACATGCAGGTGGATCAGGCTCTCGCGGCTTGTCGCGTCGCCATTGCCCTCAAGGCCGCGATAGGCGACGAGCGCACCACCGCCGTCGCGCTCCACCGACACGATGGGGTGGGCAACGAGCTTGATCTCGATGCCGTCAGCCGCCAACTCGCCCATCACGGAGGCGACGAGGAACGCCATGTTGTCGTTGACGATCTCGATGACGCTGACCTGACCGAGCCGTGAGCCGGGCGTCGGCGGTTCGGGATTGGAAATGGCGATATGCGGCCGGCCCGGCGTGCGCCCAGCGAGATGCGCATAGGCGCGGGTCGCAAGAAGCGCGAGGTCGCGGGCGTCATAGCCAAGGAGGTCTTCGCCGGCAGAGCGTCCGAACAGGTCGCGAACCATATGGGCGGGGACAC
>JBAWYY010000479.1:0-2617 GCA_037143285.1 Alphaproteobacteria bacterium
CCAACCAAGGCCGCAAAGCTCATTTGCAGGAAGCCGACCAGCGATGACGCGGCACCCGCACGATCCGGAAAGGGCGTAAGCGCGCCAGCCATCGAATTGGGCATCATGAGGCCGACGCCGCCTGTATAAATCGCCATAGGAACGAGCACGGCGAAGGCCGAGGGGATGGCAAGAGCGACACCGAGGATCATGGTTGCGCTGGCGGTCAGAAGCAGCAGAACCCCCAAGCGCAGGGCCGCATTGAGCCCGCGCCGTTGAACAAGCCGTGTACCGATCAAGGTGCCGGAAATGAAGCCAATGACCGTGAAGCCGAAGGCCGCGCCATAGGCATCCGGCGACAAGCCGTAGAGGTCCTGCAACACGAAGGACGAGCCGGAGATGAAGGAGAACAGCCCACCATAAGTCGCTGCAAACATAGTCGTATAGGCCACGAAGGCCCTGTTCTTAAGGATGGTGCCATAGGTGCGGATGATCCCGAGCGGTGAGATCGGCGCAGTCGACCGCTCAAGCACGGTCTCCGGCAACCGAGCCACGACGATTACCATCGTGATCAAGCCGAAAAGGCCGGTGAACCAGAAGCTGGAGGTCCAACCGAAAGCGATATGCAGGAGACCCCCGAGGATCGGGGCGAGCGCCGGCACGATCCCCATGATCGTCCCCATGATCGAGAGCTCTCGCCCAGCCCTCGGACCAGAATAGAGGTCTCGAACGATCGCGCGGGCCAAGACGATCGGGCCGCAGGCGCCGATGGCCTGAACAAAACGCGCGATGATCAGGAGATCGATGGTGGTCGCCAGCGCGCAAGCGATGGACGCAAGCGCATAAAGCGCGAGCGAGGCCAGCAGCACGGGCTTGCGACCGTAGCGGTCCGAGATCGGCCCAAAAATCACCTGTCCGATAGCGAAGCCGACAAGAAAGGCAGACAGCGTGAGCTGAACCTTGGCGGTCGATGCATTCAGCGCCCGCCCGATATCCGGCAGGGACGGCAGATACATATCCGTTGAAAGGGGCCCGAAAGCGGTCAAAAGACCAAGCAGAGCTGTGAGGGCGAGGGTGTCCGGGCGATACATCGATGGGTTCCAGCGAGCGCTCTGGTAGCCTCTGAGGCCACTGAAGTCGAGAGCGTGACCGTCCGAGGCCGAGGCCACCGATCCGCCCGTCTTGCGCGATAGAGACCAACGACCCATATTCGTTTTCGTCCGGAGCGGTGCTTCGGGCGGAAGGGCGCTTTCGAGGCCCTGCCGACGTCGCTCTTTAAGAGGACATCGACCTATGTCGCGTGTACCGTCGCTATCGTCGCCGTTTCTCCTCGGTTTTGACCAGATCGAGCGCATGCTCGACCGGGTCGCCAAGACGGCGGATGGCTATCCACCCTACAACATTTAGCGGCTAGGCCCCGACGGCAACGCGCCTGATCGGCTCCGCATCACGTTAGCGGTGGCAGGATTTACCCGTGACCAACTCGATGTGACCATCGAAGAGGGGCAACTGACAATCCGTGGTCGCCAAATCGATGACGACAAGGATCGTGCCTATATCCACCGCGGCATTGCCGCGCGCCAGTTTCAGAAGGTCTTCGTGTTGGCCGATGGCATGGAAGTGCTGGGCGCTGACTTGAAAAACGGGCTTTTGTCCGTGGATCTCGCTCGTCCTGAACCGGAGCGCATCATCCGTCGCATTGATATCGCCGTGCGGGACTGATTCAGTCCGTAGGGTGCAACGCCTGCCACAGCTGGAGGCTGCCATGACCGAACCGACCAAACAGGATACATTCGCCAAGCTCGGCGAGGGCCGCGTTGCCTATGTCAAGGCGATCAGGTCCGACGATATCGCGCGTCTCTTCCCCGATGCGCCGCCCCTGCCCAAAGGGCTGGACCTCTTCGCGCTGATTGGGGCCGATGGCACGCCCATTCTGCTTGCCGAAGACGCCGATACGATCATTCAAAGCGCTTGGCAGAATGAGCTGACAACCGTCAGCCTACACTAACATCTCGGCCGTAAGTTGCTGACGCCAGACCACTAGCCCACTCGGGCGGTGGCCTGGCGAACCTGCCAAAAGCGCATGACCCGCTGGGCGGTCGAAGCCGACAGCTTTTCGTAATTGTCGAAAGCCTCTTCAAGGCCGGCATTGGACGAGCCCGCTGAACCCGGACGAACCAGGATCAAAGCCTTCACGGTCGGCCAAGTCAGCCCTGCGGCGCGGGCAAGGATGAGAACTGGGTCCGGGCGATCACCCAGCATGAGCCGCTCCACCACCTCGATCGGGACGGAACAGAGGACGGCAAGCGTGCAAACCGCCTCTTCAAACTTGCCGCCACGGGCAAAGCCTTCAAGCTCGGACTCGGTAAGCTTGCCGGAGCGTTCCAGCAGCATCACCATGCGCTGAGCGGCATCGTAGTTGCGTTTCTGAACGCCGACATCGGTTGCGATACGCTCGGTAACACCGGAAATCGCCGTCTGCACCCGAACATGGTCGGCGCTAGCGGCAGCAGCCATCAGCTTCTTTTGAACTTGCTCTTTGGCGCTGGCCAGAACTGCGCGGAACAGATGAGGCGGGATGTCTTTGCGCAGGCCGACGCGTTCGGCCAGGACATCATCGCCCTTGGCGCGCTCGACC
>JBAWYY010000480.1:0-2602 GCA_037143285.1 Alphaproteobacteria bacterium
CACCACACAGCTTCACCGGTGAAAACGTGGTGGAGTTACATTGCCACGGTTCGCGCGCCGTCGTTCTCAGCCTTATTCGCGCAGCGACCGGGATCGAGGGTGTTCGCTTAGCAATAGCGGGCGAATTTACCCGCCGTGCTTTCGAGAATGGGAAGCTCGATCTTGCGGCGATCGAGGGGCTGGCCGATCTCCTTGAGGCTGAGACAGAAGCGCAGCGCAAACAGGCCTTCGCCCAGTTCTCGGGTCTGCTCGGAGCGGCAACAGAGCGGCTCCGCGGTCCTCTAATTGAAGCGTTGGCCCTCATCGAAGCGTCCATCGATTTTGCCGACGAGGACGATGTGTTGGAACGCGCGGTGCCGGCCGTTCTCGCGATGGTCGATTCGGCAGCGAAAGAAATTAACGATCTGTTAACCGAAGCCGATCGTGGCGAGATGGTTCGTGCCGGACTGATAATTGCGATTGCCGGTCCGCCGAATGCCGGTAAATCAACCTTGATGAACGCGTTGGCCAAACGAGATGTGGCCATTGTGTCGCCAGTGGCTGGCACGACGCGTGATCTTCTTGAGGTGAGGCTTGATCTCGGGGGTGTTGCAGCGATTCTGGTGGACATGGCCGGTTTGCGCGAGAGCGCTGACCCCATCGAGCAAGAGGGTGTGCGGCGGGCCCGCGCTCGTTTAGGCGACGCGGATCTCGTGCTCTGGCTGTCGGAGGCGGGCGAGGAGCCTGAAGGCCTTTTGCAGCCGGGCAAGGCTGTGTGGCGAGTTAAGACCAAGGTGGATCTCTCGCCTGAGGTTAAACCAGGGTGGATGGCGCTGTCCGTCCTTCGGGGTGACGAGCTATCGGGGCTTGTCGATAAGCTTGTTGAGTTCGCGCGAGATCAGGTCGCCGGCGAGCCGCCTATCTTGGTTCGCGAGCGGCACCGGGTCGTATTCGCGGAGATTTTGCGGTCGCTTAACGAGGCCCGGGCGGTCTCTGATTGGGTCGCTGAGCCAGAGATCGTTGCTGAGCATATTCGCCACGCTGTCTATGCGCTTGGGCGTGCGACAGGTCGTGTAGGGGTCGAAGAGGTGCTCGATGTTGTGTTCTCGTCCTTTTGCATCGGTAAGTGACCCTCGTGTTTCACGTGAAACGTTGCGTTGGTGGGGCTGGTCGATGTTTCACGTGAATCATTCCGATTCGGATGCGTACCGAAGTCGGAGACGGAAAGACTGCTCCCGCCGCAGAAGCCTTTGACCGTGGCGCTCTTGAACGCTAGGACAACCGAGTTCGACCAGGACGGCGCGCATGATCGCCAATAAAAAGTTCGATGTCATTGTGATTGGCGGCGGCCATGCCGGTTGCGAGGCCGCGGCTGCAGCTGCACGAATGGGCGCATCGACGGCGCTTGTCACGCATCGCTTCGATACAATTGGTGCCATGTCATGCAATCCCGCCATCGGTGGTCTTGGCAAGGGCCACCTGGTCCGAGAGGTCGACGCGCTTGATGGCATTATGGGACGTGCAGCCGATGCGGGCGGCATTCAGTTTCGCCTGCTGAACCGCCGTAAGGGGCCGGCTGTGCGTGGCCCACGTACCCAGGCGGATCGGAAGCTTTACGCAGCTGCTGTGCAGCATGCGGTCCGTGAGCAGTCGAACTTGGCGGTGATCGAAGGTGAGGCGGCGGCGCTTGTCATCGAGGACGGACGTCTTTGCGGCCTTCAGCTCGCGACCGGCGACCATCTCTCCTGTGGCGCCCTGGTCATCACGACGGGCACATTTTTGCGCGGTGTGATCCACATTGGGCATCGCCAGATCCCCGCCGGTCGATCTGGCGAGGCGCCGAGCCTCGCGCTTAGCGATAGCTTGACCCGTCACGGTTTCGCTCTAGGCCGGCTTAAGACCGGGACGCCGGCGAGGCTCAATGGCCGAACGATCGATTGGGCTTCTTTGGAGATGCAGGAGGCCGATTCGGAGCCGGAACCTTTTTCGACTCTGACTGACGCGATCACCAATCCTCAGATTCGCTGCGGCATCACGCGGACCACCAATGCCACACACCGCATCATTCGGGATAACCTCAGGCATTCCGCCATGTATGGCGGGCACATTACCGGCGTCGGTCCGCGCTATTGTCCCTCAATCGAAGACAAGGTTGTTCGCTTCGGCGAGCGGGACGGCCATCAGATCTTCCTTGAGCCGGAAGGACTAGACGACGATACGATCTATCCAAACGGCATTTCCACGTCGCTGCCTGAGGAGGTGCAGGAAGAGTTCCTGCGCACCATTCCGGGGCTCGAACGTGTCGCTATTCGACGCCATGGCTATGCCATTGAGTATGATCACGTGGATCCCCGCGAACTCGCTCCAACCCTTGAAACGCGTCGAATCAAGGGACTTTTCCTGGCCGGTCAGATCAATGGCACGACCGGTTACGAGGAGGCGGCAGGTCAGGGGCTGGTTGCTGGGGTGAACGCCGCTCGGCGAGCGGCCGACATGGATGGCGTTACTTTTGATCGCTCAAATTCCTATCTCGGCGTGATGATTGACGATCTCACGACCAGGGGCGTGAGTGAACCCTATCGGATGTTTACATCTCGCGCCGAGTTCCGCTTGTCGCTTCGGG
>JBAWYY010000481.1:0-2599 GCA_037143285.1 Alphaproteobacteria bacterium
CCGGTTTCCCTGACCATGCCCTGCAGCACGACGTCGAGCGCGGTCGCCGGAAAATCCCAATCGACCGAGGCGCGCTGCGGCACATAGGCCGTGAGATCGCGCGCCTCAGCCATGGCGCGGCCATCAAGCGCCACCGAGCCTGTGAAGGGCAAAAGCCCCAAGATCGCTTTCAGCAAGGTCGATTTGCCCGCGCCGTTAGGCCCGACAACGCCGACAAGTTCGCCAGTACGCGCGGAAAAGCTTACATCGATCAGCGCATCGACGCCTCGATAGGCGACGCCGACATGATCGACCGTCAGAAGCGGATCGTTCGTCACAGCGGTGCCGTCAGGCGGCCAAGCCGACCCCGCGCCGGCGCCATGCCCCCCAGCGCCCGGGCAATGGCTGTCACGTTGTGGTCGATCATGCCGAGATAGGTGCCCTCATAGGAGCCGGGCTTGCCCATGGCATCGGAGAAAAGTTCCGCACCGACAGCCACCCGATGGCCACGCCGTGCCGCGCCCTCAACCACCGCCTTGATATTGCGGTCTGACACCGAGCTTTCGACGAAAATCGCGGGGATACGCTGGTTCACCACCATATCAACGGTCGCCTCAATGGTCTTTAACCCCGCCTCGCTCTCGGTCGAGAGGCCCTGAATGCCCTTCACCGTGAAACCATAGGCGCGAGCGAGATAACCGAAGGCATCGTGAGCGGTGACGAGCACGCGGCGATCAGGTGGCACGCTGGTGAGGACATCGCGGGCATAGCCGCTGAGTGCCGTCATTTCGGCAAGCGCCTCGGTAATGCGCGGGCTCGCCTCCGTTCGCCCTTGGGGCGCGCGGGTCGAAAGGGCGCCTGCCACCGCTTGGACGACAACAGCCCAAAGGCTCGGGTCCATCCAGACATGGGGGTCGGGCTTATCGGCCACCTCTTCGTCCTTGAGGAGGCGATCCTTCGGCACAGCTTCTGCCGCAAAAACCACCGGCTTTTGCCGGCCGATCTGCACGAAGGTGTCGCGAAACTGCGCTTCGAGGCCTAGCCCATGGGCAATGATGAGATCGGCCTGGGTGAGGCGGGCAATATCCGCCCGCGATGGCCGATAAAGGTGGGGATCAACGCCCTCACCCATGAGCCCCTCGACCCGGACACGGTCACCGGACAGCGTGCGCACGGCATCAGCCAGCATGGCGGTGGTGGTGACCACATTGAGCGGCCGCGCCTGCGCCTTCACGGGCTGCGTTACCAGCGCGAGCGCCATCCCGCCTGTGAAGCTGCGTCGTGAGATCATGCCGGTGCCACGTTTCTGCTTTTGCAACTCATTCGCAAGAATGGGGTGTGAGACCTGTTCCGTCAAGGGTTTGCTGGTGCAATGCGGCATAACCCGTTGCCGCCAATCGTGGCTCGTCAGCGCGATCCCGCTGCGGCATGATAGGGTGATGACTCAGTCCACCCTACCGCTGGATCAGCGCTTTCCCTCCCGCTTCCTGGCGATTGCCGGGGCCTGTGCGCTGCGCGTAGCGCTGCATGTGCTGCCCTATGCCACCAGCGTGGCGCTCGCTTTGGAGTTCTCCTCCCGCCTGCGCGGCGCCATCGCCTGGCGTTTTCCCGTCGATGTCCTTGCTTTCGCGCTCATGCTCGTGGGTGTGATGCTGGGCGCCCAGGTGGCGGCCTCCCGGCGCATGCACGAGCGCGACGAGGATGTGGCGCCCACCCGCGCGCAATTGGCAAGCGCGGGGTTCCTTGCGCTGGAAGCGCTTCTGATGGGCGCAGTCCTCGGCGTTGCCGTGCTCGCGGCCTTCGGTGCGATCGATATCGCACTGGCCTTCATCGACCATGGCGATGGCGAACCTTGGCGCCGCTTTGCCGCCCGCATGGTGATCACCGGCGGCGCGCTGGCTGTCATGGTGGTGCACCTTGCGGCCGCCACTGCCTTCGCGCCGGCGGTTGCCGGAAACCGCGCAACCCTAAGCGAGGCCATCGCGCTCTTGTTCGACCGTGCCGGTGCCTCAACCCTCGTGCTGATGGTCGCGATCGTCGCCGGCACCGCAACCGTCATCGGCGCCACCACGCTCATCAGCGTGGCTCTCGGCCCGGTGAACTATGACGCCCATCTCGTGGCGCTCCTCATCGACACCATGGGCGCCAAGGCCCTTGGGCTCACCGTTGTGGCAACCACGCTCGCCATTGGCGCGACGGCGCTCACCGAGCGGGCCTGAGCCCTCAGTGATTTGCGCCTGAGCAAGGCGCGCCCTTGTATCCCGTGCTCTACACCCTCACGTGTAGAGGCAGATCATCATGACCCACACCCCGCCCGAAACGCTCATCAAGACCGCGCCTGTCGCCGACGTGGCTGTGCCGAAGCCGCCCGTAGCCGGCGCGGCCGGGCGGAGCGTGACCCTGGACATCACCGGCATGACCTGCGCGGCCTGCGCCGCGCGGGTGGAAAAGGTGGTCGCCCGCGTGCCCGGCATCGCCTCGGTGTCGGTCAATCTCGCGCTGGAGCGCGCGGACATCGTCGCAAACCCCGGCGTCAGCGATGAGGCCGTGGTGGCGGCCATTGCGGCGAGCGGCTATGGCGCCATGGTGCGCAAGGGCTCGGCGGAAGAGCGGCGCCTTG
>JBAWYY010000482.1:0-2588 GCA_037143285.1 Alphaproteobacteria bacterium
ACTGGTGGCGCTCGGCGCGCTCTATGATCGCGTCAGCATCCGCCGTCCCGAGCGCACCTTCGTCATCGAAGTGATCGTGCGCGCCAACGCTCCTGATAAGGCGGCGCGTCTCGCCAATGCGGTTGCCCAGGCCTATCTCGAAACCCAGGCCGCCGCTCGTTCCGACACAGCCCGTCGGGCGACCCAGTTCCTCACCAGCCGCCTTGATGACCTGCGCGAAAAGGTGCGCAAGTCGGAAGAGCGAGCGGAGGATTTCCGTCGCGCCAACGGCCTCGTCGGCACCCGCGACCGGCTTGTCTCCGAACAGCAATTGACGGAATCGAACACTCAGCTCGGCACCGCCCAAACCCGACTTGCCGAGGCCCAGGCCCGCTTTGACCAAGTGCAGTCGATCCTGCGTGCGGGCACGACGCTCGGCTCCCTCAACGAAGCCGTCATCTCGCCAACCATCGCCTCGCTCCGCGGCCAGCAGTCAGAGGCCCGTCGTCGCTTGGCGGATGTCATGACCGAATATGGGCCGCGCCACCCGACCGTCCGCAACATCCAGGCTCAAGTCGCTGATATTGATCGGGGCATCACTGAGGAATTGCAGCGCATCGCTCAGTCCGCGCGCCTTGAACTTGATCGCGCTCGCGGCGCGGAAGCCTCCTTGCGCCGCAAGATCCAGGAATTGTCGGATCAGGCGTCCAATGCGAGCCAAGCCTTCGTTCAGTTGCGCGAATTGCAGCGCGAGGTGGACGCCAACCGCAATCTCCTTGCCTCGTTCTTGAACCGGTCGCGTGAGACCGGCGAGTTCGAGCGCATCGACACCTCCAACACGCGGATCATTACGGTCGCAAGCCCGCCGCGCGAGCGCACCTTCCCGCCGCGTGCCGCGATCCTTTTGGCCATCGGCTTTGCGCTCGGGGTCATGCTGGGGCTCGCGCTCGCAATCGCCTTCGAGTTTCTAGGCCACGCCAATGCCGCTCGCCGCATGCCGCGCGCAGTCCCCGACTTTCGGATCGTGTGAGAGCGTTTGATCATGAACACGACCACGACTGAGACCATCATCATCGGCGGCCTGCCCATTGCCGTCATCGACCGTGCCGCAACCGCTGACCTCATGCTGCGGGCAGCCGCCGAGCGTCCCCGGGGCGAGCGCCCGCTCTATTTCACCTCGGCCAATGGCGAAGTGATCGCGCGGGCCGCCGCGGACCCCGATTTCGCGCGCCTGATGCTTGCGTCCGACCAGATCGTCGCCGATGGCCAGCCCATGGTGATCGCGTCGCGCTTTTGGTGTTGCGCGGCCCTGCCAGAGCGGGTGGCGACCACCGATCTCTTCCATGATGTGGCTGAGCGGGCGGAGAAGACCGGCCAGACCTTTTATCTGCTGGGTGCGACTGAGGATGAAAACCGCAAGGCGGTGGAGGCTATGCGCCGACGCTATCCGCGCCTCGCGATCCTCGGCGGCTGCCACGGCTTTCTCAGCGGTCAAGCGCTGGATGATCGGCTCGCCGAGATTAACGCGCTGGCACCCGACGTGCTCTGGCTTGCCATGGGGGTTCCCCACGAGCAGCGCTTCATGCGCGATCACGCCCATAAACTCTCTCAAGTCGGCGTGGTGAAGACCTCCGGCGGCCTGTTCAACTTCCTCTCCGGCAGCAAGAGCCGCGCGCCGGTTTGGATGCAGAAAGCCTGCCTCGAATGGCTCTATCGGGTGTGGCTGGAGCCGCAACGGCTCCTCTGGCGCTACGTCGTCACAAATCCCCGCGCCATTTATCTGATGGCGACCCGATCGGCCTGACGGGTCGCAGGGGTCGGCGCCATCACCGGCTTGAATATCTCAACCTTTTTGTCCCGGCGCAGCAGGGCCGGGCGGTAGACCTGCTTCGTCGCTTCCACGATGTGAACGCCCGCGAAGGGCAGCGACAGGGCGGTGCCGACCTTTTCCCAGGCGGACGCGGAGCGCAGCACCAGCCCCGTGCGCACAGGCGGCACCCAGAGCGCCTCGCTCCAGGAGAGTGGGGTGAATGAGGCGAGCCGCAACAATTCGGTCAATTGGCGGCGCGAGAACGGGCGTCCCTGGCCGAAGGGATTGTTATCGCGCTGAGCCCACAAGCCCCGCCGGTTCGGAACGACCAGTAAGAGCTTGCCGCCCGCTGCCATCACCCGCCAACATTCCCGCAACATATCGGGAGCGTGGTGGGCCATTTCCAGGCCGTGAACCACCATCAACCGGTCGACCATCGCGTCCGCAAGCGGGAGCATATTGTCCTCCACCAGCGCCGACTTGCAGGGGCGCGCGGTCGGCCAATGGATCACGCCCTGGCGGGCCGGCATGAAGGCGATGGAGCGCTCGGCATCTTCGCGGAAGAGGCCGAGATAGGGCGTGCAGTAGCCAATCCCGACCACCGTCATGCCCCGCGCGCTCGGCCAGTGGGTGCGAATGGCGCGGTTGATGATCCGCCTCGTCACAATGCCGAGCGGCTGCGAATAAAAGGTGCGGAGATCAACGACGTCGGACATGACTGACAATCAAGCACAGATGTCCTGACAATGGATTGCCTAAGCGGCTCTCGCAATGGGATAAGGCGGGCCTTGCGACGGAG
>JBAWYY010000483.1:0-2551 GCA_037143285.1 Alphaproteobacteria bacterium
AAACATAGCGCGCGCGCTTCGCAAAGCGAGGGCCTCATCCCTGATCTTGCCCGAGCCCCCGGCCTTGTGCTGAAGTCTGACCCCGGCTGATCGGCCGGCGCTCCCCTTGCCAAGGCTCCCGCCATGACGACCGCTTCCCCGCTCAAAACCGGCCGCTTTGACCTCTTGGATCAGAAGACCGTGGTCTTCGGCAAGCCGGCGGTGGAGGTTGTTGCCGCCGAGATCGCAGCGCGCGGTGTCAAGCGGCTGCTGGTCGGGACGACCCATAGCTCGACACAGCGCGCGCTCGACATCGTCCAGGTGGTTGAGGCGGGCCTCACCGTTCAGGTCGCGAAGCGATTGGTTGCCCATACTCCGACCCATTCCGTCTTTGGGCTCGCCGAGGAACTCGCCGAGTTCAAGCCCGACATGCTGCTGGTCGTCGGCGGCGGCAGCGCCATTGATGCCTGCAAGATCGCAAGCTTCATGGTGGCCGAGGGGATCACCACCCGCGAGGAACTGATCGCCCGCTCCATGCAAAAGGGCGGCGCGCCGGGCAAAGCCAATAGCGGGGCGATGCGCTATATCGCGGTGCCCACCACGCTGTCGGGCGCGGAGTTCGGCACCATCGGCGGCTCGGTGGACAATTTCACCTCCGTCAAATTCGGCTATGCCGCCCCCTATTTCCCGGCCGAAATGGTGATCTTCGATCCCGTTGTTGCGAGTTTCACCCCCGATTGGCTCTGGCTCTCCAGCGGCATTCGCGCCGTCGACCATGCGGTGGAGGCGCTCCTGTCGCCGGATGCCAATCCCTTCATCGATGGCGCTGCCCTGCATGCGCTCACCTTGCTGAGCCGTAGCCTGATGGCGACCAAGCGCGACCCCGCCGATCTCGCTGCACGGCAGGAAAGCCAGTTTGGCGTCTGGCTTGCTGCCCAGTCGGTCGGGCGGGTGCGTTATGGCGCAAGCCATGGCATCGGCCACCAATTGGGCGCGGTGGGTGGCGTTCCCCATGGCCACACCTCCTGCGTCATGCTGCCCGCCGTAATGCGCTGGAACGCTGCCGTCACCGGGCCGCAGCAGGCGCTGATCCATCGCGTGCTGGACCCGAGCGCCCCGGATGCCGCAACGGCCGTTGCCAATCTCATTGCCGCCTTAGGCCTGCCAACGACCCTGAAGGAGGTCGGCATTCGCGAGCCTCAGTTCATGACCATCGCCGAACTCGCCATGGCGAACCCCTTCGTGAAGGCCAATCCCCGGCCCATCACCTCGCCCGGCGATATCATCGAGATCATGAACCTCGTGAAGGGCTGATTGGCGGTCAGTCGTCACCAGCCTTTAGCCCCTGCGGGCCTCTCCCATCGCGATATATCTGTAGGGAACAAGATGAATTGGCAGCGGCGGTAGCGGCGTCTAAACTCTGTCGCCATCCCGTAAATTGCCCGCGAGTCCCGTCTCCCGCATGTCCGCCGTCACCACCAAATCGACCCTGCGTGAGGCGGCGCTCGCACGGCGCGATGCGCTCGACCCCGCCTTTCGGATCGAAGCGGCGCTCGCCATTGCGGAGGCCTATCCCCTCGACCGCTTCCCCGTGCGCGGGCGGGTGGTGGCGGGCTTCTTGCCGATACGCTCCGAGATCGATCCGCGCCCTTTGATGGACCGGCTGAGGGCCGAAGGCGCGCGTCTCGCCCTGCCGGCCTTTCTCGGCCGCTCGATCCCCATGGTGTTTCGCGTGCTGGAACGCGGCGCAGACCTTGTCCCCATGGGCTTCGGCACATTGGGGCCGGGGCCGGAGGCGCCGGAAATCGAGCCGGATATTCTCCTGGTGCCGCTCTCGGCCTTTGACGGCAATTTTCACCGCATCGGCTATGGCAAGGGCCATTATGACACGGCGCTCGGCCGGATGGACGCGACGCGCCGTCCGATTGCCATCGGTCTTGCCTTTTCAACCCAAGAGGTTGAAGAGGTGCCGGCCGAGCCGCATGACCGGGCGCTCGACGCTGTTCTGACCGAGGCCGGTTTAAGAACCCGCTGATGCGACTTCTCTTTCTGGGTGATGTGGTGGGGCGCGCCGGCCGCGCGGCGGTGAGCGAGCGCTTGCCGGGCCTGGTCGCCGATCTGAAGCTCGATGCGGTCGTGATCAATGGCGAAAATGCCGCCCATGGCTTCGGCATTACGGAAGCAATCTATGCCGACCTGATCGCCGCTGGTGCCGATGTGGTGACGCTCGGCAATCATTCCTGGGATCAGCGCGAGGCGCTGGTTTTCATTGAGCGCGCGCCGCGCCTCGTGCGCCCCTGCAACTATCCTGCGGGCACGCCGGGCCGAGGGGCGGCGCTCGTCCAAACGCGCGGTGGGGCGACGCTGCTTGTCGTGAACGTCATGGGCCGCGTGTTCATGGATGCCATGGACGACCCCTTCGCAGCCGTCGAGCGCGAGCTGGAACAGGCCCCGCTCGGCCGCGTGGCCGATGCCGTCGTGGTCGATGTCCATGCTGAGGCAAGCTCCGAGAAACAGGCGCTCGGCCATTTTCTCGATGGTCGGGTCAGCCTCGTCATCGGCACCCATACCC
>JBAWYY010000484.1:0-2551 GCA_037143285.1 Alphaproteobacteria bacterium
CTCGCGTCTTTGTGTTCGCGAACTGGGGTCGTCACGCCCAAGCTTAGGCGGTGCGTGGCACAGCTTTGTCGAAACCGGGGTCGCCCTTAAACCCCACGCCTTTGCGCAACATGTCGAAGGCGATGAGATGGGTCACGCCGGATATGCCGACCCCGAAGAGCGGGACCAGGGCCATGGGAAGAACGGTGATCGTCACCATGTGCTGGTCGACGAAGAACAGCGTGAAGACAAGTCCGGTGCCAACGGCCGTGACGAAATCGGCAAAGCCGAAGACGTGAAATGAGCGATAGCTGGCCGCGCTTTCGACCCGCCTCGCAAGCCACGCAGCATAGGAGCCTGCTGCCAAGTCACCGGTTCCGGCCAGCATCCAAAAGGCCGGCGGCAGTTGATTGTGATAGCCGAACCAGAAGAACATCAGGCCGGCCGGAATGCGCCAGATGTGAAAGATCAGGATCGGGCGGTGGCCGATTTCGGCCATATAGGCCTGCAGTTTCGGTGACGCAAAATACCAAAGCGTCGGCAGCGCGATGGATGCGGCGACAAGCGCCGCGATGAGCGGGCGCCAGAGGCTCGACAAAAAGCCGCTCTCGGCCGTGATCACAACGGCTGCAAACCAAAGCACTATGATGGTGGTGATCGTCGTCGTGAAACGGCGGCGATCAGCGGGGCTTAACAGGGGGTCGGAGGTCATGGGATCTCTCCTGGTTTTTCAATTGAGGGCTCATGGTTTGAGGGGCGCGACGGTGGCGGGACGACGCTCAGCCTTTGCTGAGCGCCGCCTTCATCATGGCGAGCGTGACGGCACGCCCGCCAATGCCCCAACCGCCGTCCGGGACTTCGGCGATGTGGACGAAGGTCTGGGCGCGAACGGCCGGAATGCCTTCCGCCTCGACGCAGGCGTCGGTGACTTTGGCAATCATCGCGGTCTTTTGTTCCGGGGACAGGGAACCGGCGGGCACTGAGATCTGGACAAAGGGCATCTGCATCTCCTATGTATGATGACCGTCATAAGATTGACTATGATGATCGTCATAGTCAAGGACAAAGGAGCGAAAATCGTGTCCGTGGTTCAACCGATCAATCCGAAAGACCAGATGATCGCGGCGGCCGTGGCGCTGGTGCGGGCCAAGGGGCCTGCGGCCACCGGCTTTGCCGATATCATCGAGGCATCGGGCGCGCCGCGCGGCTCGATCTACCATCACTTTCCCAAGGGTAAGTCCGAGCTCTTGACGGTGATGATCGAGCGGGCAGGCGCGCTTGTGGCTGCCGCTATTGCGGCTGAAAGCGCCAAGGCGGCCTCGCCCTCTGACCTCGTGCGCCGGATCGCGCGCGTATTCAGCAAGGTACCGGCAGAGGCGAACTGGACCCTTGGCTGTCCGGTGGCTGCAACAACCGTCGAGGGCGATCATCAGCCCGAGTCCGTGCGGGCTGCGATTACGGCCACCTTCGGCCTTTGGGTCGACGCTGTTGCGAAGGGTCTGGCGGACAAGGGCTTAACGCTAGCCGCAAGCCAAGAGCTTGCACGCGCTGTTGTCGCGGGCCTCGAAGGCGGGCTCATTCTCGCGAGGGGTCAGCGCGATCCCCGGGGTTATGAGAGCATGACCGAGGTTCTGGCTTTCGCCGCCGATCAGCGCGCGGTCAGCGATAAGCCCTAAAGCTCAAATCAAACGCCAACGGGCGGCCAGGATTGCTCCCGCCCGCCCGTCGATGATCAGGGCTGTGCCTGGGTTAAAGGCTCACGCCCAGCTTTTCACGGTCTCGGCCAGCGAGGTCGGGCCCTTACGCTGATCGCCATCGCCGGAAAAGCGGACATGGCCGGAATTGATACCGTCGTTCATCTCCACGATCAGCCCGGCAAAGGCAGGGCTTAAGCCCGCGCCGGTCAGAATGCCGGCCCACTGGTCATGGGGCGGCTGGACAACGGCCACCGGGCGGTTAAAGGCCGCCGCATAGGCTGCTGCCGCATCGTTCGCCGAGAAATTCTCGCGGCTCGCGAGTTCAACAATGGCCGGCGGATGGGCTTCCAACAGAAGGTCGGCTGCCACCTGACCGATATCGCGGGTCGCGATCATCGAGCGCTTGGCGGCGGGGTCCGCCAGGAAGGTCGGCAAGATGCCCTGTTCCCGGGCAAGGCCTGCGAGGGATTGCCAGTTCTCCTGAAAATAGCTGGCGCGCAGGAAGGTGAGCGTTGGCGCTGCCCCTTTCAGGATGCGTTCCGCCGCATGCAGGCCTTTGATCGGGCCGTTGCCGGTGGGGAGATGGGCTGCTTCTGAGGAGAGAAACACCAGCCGCTTCAGAGACGCTGCCTCAACGGCCTGACGGAAAGTCTTCGCCACCTGCTCGTACCAGCCAAGGGGATCGTCGGTCACCACATTCGGCGGCACCAGGAGATAGGCGCCATCGACGCCGGTGAGCGCCTTGGTCAAAACGGCGACGTCGTTCACATCGCCCGCGATGAGCTGAACGCCACGCTTCACCCAATCTGCGGCCTTGGCGGGGTTGCGAACGATGGCGCGCACCGTATGGCCCTTGGCCAGCAAGGCATCGGCGG
>JBAWYY010000485.1:0-2551 GCA_037143285.1 Alphaproteobacteria bacterium
AAGGCATTTCCAATGCAGTGGGCATGGCGCTTGCCGAGCGGATTTTGGCCGCGCGTTTCGGCAAAGACCTCGTCGACCACTATACCTATGTGATCGCGTCTGACGGCGACTTGATGGAGGGCATCAGTCACGAGGCAATCTCGATTGCTGGCCATTTGCAGCTTTCGAAGCTGATCGTTCTGTTCGACGATAATGGCATCTCGATCGATGGTCCGCTGTCGCTGTCTGAGACCGGCGACCAGTTGAAGCGCTTTGAAGCAGCGAACTGGTCGGTTGCCCGCGTCGACGGCCACGATCCCGAAGCGATCAGCGCAGCCATCAAGGCCGCCCAGTCCTCGACCAAGCCGAGCCTCATTGCCTGTCGCACGACCATTGGCTTTGGTGCGCCGACCAAGGCCGGCAAATCCTCATCCCACGGGTCGCCCCTCGGGGCGGACGAGATTGCCGGCGCACGCAAGGCGCTTGGCTGGGACGCGACGCCCTTTGAGGTGCCTGCCGACCTTCGCGATGCCTGGCGGATGGTGGGGCTTCGCAGCAAGCCCGCCCACAAAGCCTGGAACGAGCGGCTTGCCGCTCGCGATCCGGAGATTCGCGCTGAGTTCGAGCGCGTGATGGCCGGCGAGTTGCCCTTGGCGCTGGATACGGCGCTTGAGGCCTTCAAGGCTTCAGCGATTGCCGCACCGACCGATGTCGCGTCGCGCAAATCCTCGGAATTGGTGCTGGAAGCGATCGTTCCTGCAGTTCCTGAGCTGATCCTCGGCTCGGCCGATCTCACCGGTTCCAATCTGACCAAGACCAAGGCGCTTGTGACGGTGAAACCTGGCGATTTCAGCGGTCGCTTCGTCCATTGGGGGGTGCGCGAGCATGCGATGGCGGCTGCCATGAACGGCATGGCGCTCCATGGCGGTGTGATTCCTGCCTCGGGCACCTTCCTCGTCTTTGCCGACTATTGCCGCCCCTCTATCCGCCTCGCAGCCCTCATGGGAATACGCGCCATCCACGTCATGACCCACGATTCCATCGGGGTCGGTGAGGATGGGTCCACCCACCAGCCGGTCGAGCATTTGGCTTCGCTTCGGGCCATTCCAAACTGCTTCGTCTATCGCCCTGCCGATGTGATCGAGACGGCAGAAGCCTGGGAACTGGCGCTTAAATCCGCCCATGCGCCCTCGGTGCTGGCGCTGTCGCGTCAAAACCTGCCCGCCGTACGCAAGACGGCGGTTGCCGGCAATCTCTCGGCGAAGGGCGCCTATGAGCTCGCGCCTGCCAAGGGCAAGGCGCAGGTGTCGCTCTTTGCCTCAGGCTCGGAGGTTGGCATCGCTATGGCCGCGAAGGCAGCGCTTGAGGCCAAAGGGATCGCGGTGCGCGTGGTGTCGGTTCCCTGCCTTGACCTCTTCCTTGCTCAACCGCGCGAGGTCCGCGCGAGCGTCATCGGTACGGCGCCGGTCAAAGTTGCAATCGAAGCCGGCATTCGTATGGGTTGGGATCCGGTGATTGGCACCGATGGCATCTTCGTCGGCATGACCGGCTTTGGCGCCTCCGGCCCTTATCTAGAGCTCTATCGCCACTTCGGCATTACGGCTGAGGCTGTGGTGGAGCAGGCCATCGCTAAGCTTGGGTAACGACTGGGCTTGCGGGTCGATATCGAGATTAAGCGTCTTTCGGCTTCGGGACTTGCCTAATTCGGTCCCAGAGGCCATGACGCGGCCACAACGAAGGATGGCACTGACCGAAGACCGTCTGTGCCGCATCATGGGAGAAAATCATGACAGTTCGCGTCTTCATCAACGGCTTCGGCCGCATCGGCCGTAACGTTCTTCGCGCCATTGTCGAAGGCAAGCGCCGCGACATCGAGGTTGTCGGGATCAATGATCTCGGCCCCGTGGCCACCAATGCGCATCTGTTGCGGTTTGACTCTGTCCACGGTCGGTTCCCGGCCGAAGTGACGGTCGATGGCGACGCGATCATCGTTCAGGGCAAGCGAATCAAGGTCACCGCGATCAAGGATCCGGCTGAGCTGCCGCACAAGGCGCTGAATGTCGATATCGCCATGGAATGCACGGGCATCTTCACCACCAAGGAGAAGGCTGCAGCCCACCTGAAGGCAGGCGCCAAGCGCGTGCTCGTATCAGCGCCTTGCGACGGCGCTGATCTCACCGTCGTCTATGGCGTGAACGACGAAGCGCTCACCAAGGATCACTTGGTGGTGTCGAATGCGTCCTGCACCACCAATTGCCTCGCCCCTGTCGTCTCCGTGCTCCACAAGCTTGTTGGTATCGACAAGGGCTTCATGACCACGATCCATGCCTATACCGGCGACCAGCCGACGCTGGATACGATGCATAAGGATCTCTATCGCGCCCGTGCGGCAGCGCTTTCGATGATCCCGACCTCGACCGGTGCCGCGAAGGCCATCGGCCTTGTAATCCCGGACCTCAAGGGTCGCCTTGATGGCACGGCCATTCGCGTGCCGACGCCGAATGTCTCGGTCGTCGACTTCAAGTTCATGGCGAAGCGCAAGACCACGGTCGAGAAAATCAACGAGGCGATC
>JBAWYY010000486.1:0-2545 GCA_037143285.1 Alphaproteobacteria bacterium
CCTGCATCCTCCATGCGCACCATGGTCTGGGTCAGCAGCGTCTCGTAGACGCGCGGCGGCGCGAAGGCATAGGTGGTGCCGATCTCGCGGCGATCTTCGTTCACGGTGTCGGACCCTTCCGGGCAATTCACGCAGAAGCCCGCCACATAGGCCTGGGCGTAGCAGAAGATGTTGTCGCCGACCCAGGCGAGCGGCAAATAGGCAAGCACCTCTTCCGTCTCGTTCAAGGTATCGAACACATTGCCGTTGCGGGCGGAGATGATGAGATTGTCGTTGGACAGCATCACGCCCTTGGGGCGCCCGGTTGTGCCAGAGGTATAGAGCATGATCGCGAGATCTGAGCCCTTGCCGGCTTTGATCGCCTCGGCGAGAGCCGCTTGATAGGTCGCGCGATCGCGCCGTCCGGCCTCTTGAACCGTTGAAAACGCATGAAGGCGCGAATGGTCATAGTCCCGCAAGCCGCGCGCTTCGTCATAAATGATATGGGCAAGCTTCGGCAGCCGATCGGCGACGGACAGGACCTTGTCGACCTGTTCTTGGTCCTCGACGATGGCAATGGTCGCCTCGGCATGTTCGAGCACATAGGCCATTTCGTCGGCGACCGAGTCCGAATAAACCGGCACCGGCACGGCACCCCAGGCCTGAATGGCCGTCATCGACCAATAGAGCCTCGGACGATTGCGGCCGATGATCGCGACCTTGTCATCGGCCTTGAGCCCAAGGCCGCCAAGACCGAGTGAAAAGGCATCCACCTCGCCCGCGACTTCGGCCCAGGTCCAGGTCTTCCAAATGCCGAGATCCTTGTGGCGCATGGCCGGACGCGACGCGAATTGCTTCGCATTGCGGGCCAAAAGCTTCGGGAACGTATCAAGCGCTGCGGACACACCCGCACGCGCGACAGCTTCACCTGCCACGGTCAGCGACCTCCTTGTTTCCTCCGAGACCAAGACAAGCTTGCTCGGTTCATGCGCCCGGTTGTCCGGGTCTTCATCAGGCTGCATAGGCAGCACCGTCCTACCGCGTCAAGGCAGGCAAAAGGGATAGTCGACCGAGGCTCCCGCGAAATCAAGGGGCGCTGATGCGGCCAAAAGGCGGAGTCGGCGCTAAAACTTAGCGTGTTGGCGCAGGAGCAGCGCCCGCACCCTCGCCCTGCGGCGGCCAGCGGAAATCGTCGATGCGGCCAGGCACTGGGGTGAGCGCATCGCCGCGAGTGAGGACCGTCGCGGCAGGCCCCCGCAAGGTATCGGGCCCACGCGCCCCCACAAGCTCAGCTGCCGTGGACGCAGGCTGATTGGGCTGAGCCGGAATGGCGGGCCGTCCTGCCAGCGGCAGAACCGGGCCAGACAGGGGTCGTGGGCGCGCCGCAACGAGACCGGATGCTTCGAGATCGGTGACGGCAGCTTCAGGAATCGGGATGCCAAGACCCGGCGATAGCGGCCGCTCCGGTTCGATGGTCGGCGCGACCGGCGCTAAGCGCCCGACGAGCGCGCGGCGAATATCCTGCTCGAGGAACAGCGCGAGCTTGCGTGCGCCGGCATCGGTAAAATGCACGCCGTCGCCGGTGCGCAAGCGGCGGATTTGGCCGGCAAAGTCCGGGCCGAACTGGGTATATTGCCCCTGCTCGTCGATAAAGCCCGGCCAGACATCCACATAGGCGATGCCGGCCCGCTCCGCGCGCTCCTTATAGAGACCGTTGAAATAGGCCATGTCGGCTGTAATGCGCGCGCCCCTGATCGGCGGCAGGCCAACCCAAAAGACCGGCACGCCGCGGGTCTTTAGCGCTGCCATCACCGCATCAATGCGCTGGACATAGAGTTCCTGCCAGCGTTCGCTGCGAAGCTCGATCGTCTCGGTGCCAATCGTAAAGGATTGCCGGTCGTTGGAGCCGAACATCACCACGATGAAATCGACCTTGGCCTCATTGCGGAGCAGATCAGGGGTGGCTGTGACCCAATCATAAAAGTCCGCTTTCACGAGACCAGATGAGGTTTTGGAGCGATCAAGAAAGCCGAGCTCCGGCACATCCTCAAAGGCTTCTTCAAGCCCGTAAGAGAGCCATTCGGCGAGGTTATCGCCGAGGACCAGCACGTGAGTGGTCGGCTCAGGCCTGGGCTCATTGGGGTCCGGCCGCTCGCGCTGCGGTCGAATGGCTTCTGCAACGGCCGGCGCGGTGCGGCGAGCGGCACGGGGTCGGTCCTCGCGGATATTGCGTTGCTGTTGCGGGATCCGGATGAGGCGCGGCTGCTGTCCACGAGGGGCGAAGAGGTGCGGATAGCGTTCGTCAATGCCCTGTGCCTGGGCCTCGGGCATGGTGAGCCCGCCCAGTAATAGAGCGCCGCAAGTGACGACCAGAGCCAACAAACGACGCATCATGCTTCGTGACCCACGCCTTTACCCATCGGCTTTGTTTATCACGATGGAATGGGGCGGCAATCAGGCCTTGAGGGTTTGATTAGCTGCCGGCTCGCAGGCGCGCGAGCACCGCGCTGGTCGCAAAGCCATCTGCGGGCAGGCCAACGCGAGACTGAAAGCGCTGCAGCGCCTC
>JBAWYY010000487.1:0-2540 GCA_037143285.1 Alphaproteobacteria bacterium
ACCACGATCCCGATCTTTGGCGCCCGCTCTTGCACGGCTGACGGGGCCAGCAGGGCCGCATCATTGGTGATCCGGGCAACGCCGTTGACGCGAAGGATTTCGGCCATGCCCGGCACCATGAACAGGATGCCGACCATGCCGTTCTCGAAGATATTATCAAGCGAATCGAAGCGGTTATTGCCGACCCGGTCGGGGATCAGCAGATAGCGGTCGCTCAAGACCCGCACAAAGCCCGCCGGATCCCCGCGCGGCGACACATCGGCATTCACGAGCCCATGGGTGCCGATGACGCAAAAGGTCGACCGTTCCAGGATCGCCCGGCAATGTCGATCGAGATGGTTCAAAACCTTGTCGGTTGCCCGCGACATGGGCTTGGGATGGATCGCGCGGACGTCATCGATCGAGGCGACATAGCTGATCGCCTGGGGGTCAAAAGCTTCGGTCATGATGGATCCCCGAGGAGTGCCCGGATCAGCGCTTGAGCCGGATCATCATCAGATCATACTGGAAGTCGGCGGCCTGATGGTACATAGCGCTGCGCCGCATGAACTCCCGCTGATGGTTGAACATCTTGGCAAATTCAGCATTGCTGGCGATGAGCCCTTTGTAGAAGGCCTCAGCCTCTTCCGACAATTTGGCGAGAACCTCCTGCGGGAACAGCGCGATGGTGCCGCCCTGCGCGACGAGCCGCAACAGCGCCTCCGGGTTCTTGGCGTCGTAATGCGCCATCATGTCGGTGGTGGCCGCCTGCGAGGCGATCTCGATCACGCGCTTATAAGACGCCGGCAGTTCCTGGAACTTCTGCTGATTGAACAGCACGTGGAACACCGTGCCGCCCTCTTGCCAGCCCGGCGAATAATAGCGCTGAGCCACCTTATGGAAGCCGAGCTTTTCGTCATCATAGGGGCCGATATACTCGACCGCGTCGATGGTGCCGCGCTCGAGCGCTGGGTAGATGTCGCCCGGCGCGATCTGTTGCGGCACGACGCCCAAGCGCGCGGCAATATTGCCGGCAAGGCCTGCGATGCGCATCTTCAGGCCCTTGAGATCATCGACGGTCTTGATCTCTTTGCGGAACCAGCCACCCCACTGCATGCCGGTATTGCCGCAGGGGTAGCCGACAACGTTGTATTTCTGGAAGAACTCATTGGTGAGCGCCAAGCCGCCGCCATAATAGTACCAGGCGTGCTGGGCGCGCGGGTTCATCATGAAGGGGACCGAAGCCGGCAGCGCGAAGGTCGGGTCCTTGCCCACATAGAACAGTGTGCCGGTGTAAGCGCATTCGACCGTACCGGTCTGAACGGCGTCCAGCGCCTGCAGGCCCGGCACGATCTCGCCGGCGGCGAATTGCTGGATCTGGAACTTGCCGTCCGTGAGTTCCGCGACGTGCTTGCAGAAGAGGTCTGCCGCGCCATAGGTGATGTCGAGGCTTTTGGGAAAGCTCGATGTTGCCCGCCAGCGGATGGTAGGCGCTGTCTGTGCGAGCGCCGGCGTCGCAAGCGGGGCTGCGGTGACGAGCGCTGCACCAGTGGCCTTCAACATGTCGCGGCGTTTCATGACAATCTCCTCCATGCACGATGGCTTTGGGGTCTGCGCTTCGGGGCGGGCGCTTGTCGAACGAGGCAATCCGCATGCCATGGCTGTTGTTCGCCTGCGCGGCCTGCGCTTTGCTAACCTCACCGGGCTACCAACCGGCTCCAGAGGGTGAGGCAGGGCATGACACGCGCGAAAACGGATCCCATGCGGCTCGGCATCGTGATTTACGAGGGCGTTGAGCCCATCGACATCGGCGGCACGGTGGGCGTGGTGTCCATGGCCAAGCGCGTCTTGCCCGCAATCGAGGCGGTGGTGATCGCCAAAGCGGCAGGTCCAGTGCAGTTAGCTGGAGGGCTGGTCGTGATGGCCGATGAGGGCTTTGCGACCGCGAGCGCCTGCGACGTCTATGTTGTGACCGGCGGCCCGGGCTGGCGCGAGCAGGTGGTCGATCCTGCGATGATGGCTTTCCTTCAGTCGCTCAAGCCCCAAAAGGTCGCTTCCGTCTGCACGGGCGCCTTGATCTTGGCCGCAAGCGGCACGCTTAACGGTCATCAGGCGACCACCCGGCGCGCGGCGGTGGGGGCTGAGACCATCGCACCGCTTGATCTAATCGGCACCTTTGATGCTGACCTTCATCCCCGCATTGCCGCCGTCATCGATGACCGCGGGGTCGTCACCGGCGGTGGCGTCTCTCTCGCCATCGACGCAACACTCTATCTCATCGGCAAATTCTATGGCGAAGGGGCCCGCGACGAGGTCGCCCGCGTCATCGAATATGACCGGGCCTTTGCCGCCAATCGCGCGGCCCTCGGCCATGTCGTCGTCGCCTGACGCTCGCGCATCGGTGACCCGCAGGTCCGACGCCTTGTGCGCTAAGCGGCAGACGTTGAGAGTTCATCCCGACTTCGGGCTTTGAAGCCCGCTCATGGGGGATGACACATGGCATTTGATTTTACCGGTCGACGGGTAGTGGTCTGCGGCGGCAGCAAGGGGATCGGGCGCTC
>JBAWYY010000488.1:0-2540 GCA_037143285.1 Alphaproteobacteria bacterium
CACTGCTCAGCTTGCAAAGGCTCAGGTAGCCAACTGTTAGCCTGAAGAGGTTCAGCCAGCAAACGTTCAGCCTGTAAAGGCTCAGCTTGCAAACTGTTCAGCACCCCAGTCTAAAAATGTTGTGCACAGCAGCCGTGTGCATATAAACTGCAAGCCAGTAGCAAACAAAACGCGTGTTTCAACTGTTTCTTTGTACCCCGACACGCGTGTCCATGTGTATTCGTAGTTGACAGGGCCGCTCAGGCGAGCCCTTGTTTGGCTGCTCGGCAGCGCGCTGGGGTACGGTGCTGCAGAACAGCTGCCTGTACCTGCGCGTGATGCGCCCGCTCGACCAGCTGCTCGACTTCGACGTAATGTCCGCAGCGGTGCGGAAGCCGTGTATATCGAGCGATTGGACGGCCCGAATGAGGTGAAGGGCATCAGCCCGGTTGGAAGCCGTCTGCCAATCGGCGTGGGATCGGGCGGGCTGGCGCTTCTGGCCGCTATGGAGCCGCGCGAAGCCGAGGCGCTGCTGTGCGTGAATGAGCATCGTTACCGCGCGTTCGGGCGGCATACGTCATCGATCCTGAGGTCTCGTCTGCTCGAAGCGCAGGACGTGGGCTACGCCAAGACCATCAGTTTCGTGCGTCCAGACATGGGCAGCTTGGGTGTGGTTGTCCCGCAGATTGGGCAGATACCGAAATTCGCGGTCAGCATCGTCTTCGACATCGGCAAGGTAGGGCCGTTCGAGGACTTGCTAAGTGAGGTTAGGGCCGCGGCAAGCCAAGTCGCCCGCGCGTTAACGTTGACCGATTCTCGGCCGCAAGGCAGCGCCCTCTCTTAGAATTCTTACGACGATCCGGCCGCGTGCGGCGTTGGCGGGACCGCCGCTTCTTGTTTCTCGCACATCGTGCAATGGGCGCGCGCGGCCAACAGTACAACTGGCTGCTAGTTTGAGTCTGGTCCAACACGTATCGCGAAGGCGAAAAACGATGGAGACTCGCAATGTCCGACGTGCCGAATAGGCCTGTCCTTCTGACCGGGGCGTCAGGCGCCCTGGGTCGGCGGCTAGTGGCCTATCTCGGCGGCCTCGGCTGGTCACTTCGGCTGACAGATATCTCGCCGTTTCCCGACCAGATGCCAGCGAACTGCCAATTTTGGCACTGCGATCTGAGCGATCAGGCAGGGATTATGACCCTCGCCGAAGGCTGCGGAACTATCCTTCATTTCGGCGCGGTGTCGACGGAAGTCGACTTCGAGGAGATATTGATCCCGAACTATGTCGGAACCTATCACGTCTATGAAGCTGCCAGGCGCTCCGGTGCGCGAGTGGTATTCGCCAGCTCTAACCACGCGGTCGGATTTCACGAACGTGACGCAGTTCTTAACGACGATGCTGATTTTCTGCCTAGCGGCTTCTACGGTCTCTCGAAGGCCTATGGCGAGTTGATGGGGCGACTATACTGGTTCAAACACGGCGTCGAGAACGTCAATCTGCGGATTGCAGCGACATCTCCCCGCCCCATCGATGAACGTACTTTGGCGACCTGGTTCTCGTATCGTGATTTCTGCCGACTTTGCGAACGCGCAGTGCTTGCCGGAAACGTGGAATGCTGCGTCGTATGGGGAGTCTCTGACAACATCCGCAGCCGTCGCGGCACGGACGCGCGCGCCCTAATTGGATGGCGCCCGATGGATAGCGCCGATCCATTCGCATCGGAAGTGGCCGGCATCGTCAGCGACAATCCAGTTCTACGCCGTTATCTCGGGATGTTCACGGCCGTGAACTATACACGACAGGGGCCGCCGCCAGGTCCACTATTCGATCCGGCTCGTCGGCAGGGAGCGGACGGACAATCTCCGCAGGAATGAAGAAATCTGCGCGGCCGACTTCGCGCCGAGCAAAAGGACAGGACATGGGTTCGACGCAGCGCTTCTCCGGAAAGGTCGCCGTAGTGACCGGTGCAGGCAACGGAATCGGGCTCGCTACAGCAAAGGCCTTCGCCTTGGAGGGCGCGTCGGTGGTGATCGCCGATATCAACAGGGATGCTGGGGAAGCGGCCGCCGCCGCGATCGGAAGCCCAGCTTGTGCGATCGCGTTAGACGTCGCCGATGAGGTCGCGGTCGAGGCACTTGTCGAGGCGTCATTGGCGCGCTTCGGGCGCATCGACATCCTCGTGAACAACGCCGGCCTAGTCCTGCATCGCTCTATCGTCGACATGCCGCGGTCAGATTGGGACCGCCAACTGGCGGTCCAGGTGACTGGACCGTTCCTCCTGTCTAAACATGTCGCCCGGCACATGATCGCTCGCGGCGGCGGAGGGAAGATCGTCAACATCACCTCCCTGTCCGGCATGGTCGGCCGCGAGCAGGCGGTCGCGCATTGCGTGTCCAAAGGCGGCCTCGCCATGCTGACCAAAGTCGCAGCGATGGAATGGGCGCAGTACGGCATCAACGTCAACGCAGTCGCGCCCGGGCTGATCGACGTTCCCAATCAACGCAACGAGCAGACACTCTCCAAGGCATACCGGGACAGCTATGTCCGAATGATTCCATTCGGA
>JBAWYY010000489.1:0-2521 GCA_037143285.1 Alphaproteobacteria bacterium
GGTCCTCGACCATGACGGGGTAATCATAAGTCGTGGCGATATGGCCGTGGGTGGCAATGTCCTCATAGAGCTTCACAGGCATCAAGCCGTAATCGGCGAGCGCATGCATGGTCCGGGTCTCGGTCTCGCGCGGCTCTAGAAAGCGCAGGGGCTCCGGGATCGGCACCTGATAGACCAACACCTGGCCGTCGGTCAGCGGCCGCTCGGGAATGCGGTGGCGGGTCTGGATGATGGTGGCATCAGCGGTTGCCGAGGTGGTCGCAACGCCCGCCGTCTTCTCAAAGAACTTGCGGATGGAGACCGCATTGGTCGTATCATCAGCGCCCTGGTCGATCACTTTCAAGAGGTCATCGGGCCCGAGGATCGCAGCGGTCACTTGGACGCCGCCTGTGCCCCAGCCATAGGGCATGGGCATTTCGCGGGAGGCGAAGGGCACCTGATAACCGGGGATGGCGATGCCTTTCAGGATGGCGCGACGGATCATCCGCTTCGTCTGCTCATCCAGATAGGCGAAATTATAGGCCTCACTCATTCCGCCGCCTCCTGCATGGGGTTGGCGTCGCGCGCGTCGATCTCGCGCGTCATCTGGCGCAACAGTGCAAGCTCAGCCTGGAAGTCGACGTAGTGCGGCAATTTCAGATGCTCGACGAAGCCGGTTGCCTGGACATTGTCGGAATGCATCAGCACGAATTCCTCGTCCTGGGCGGGGGCCTTCACCTCTTCGCCCAGTTCCCGCGCCCGGAGGCTGCGGTCGACCAACGCCATCGCCATGGTCTTGCGCTCGCAATGGCCGAAGGCGAGCCCGTAGCCGCGCGTAAACCGCGGCTTCTCGGTGGATGACCCCTTAAACTGGGTGACCATCTGGCACTCGGTGAGGGTGATGCGGCCGAGCGGGACTGCGAAGCCCACCTCGTCGGCTGCGAATTCCAGCTCCACTTCACCGAGCCTGATTTCGCCCGCAAAGGGATGGTTGCGGCCATAGCCGCGCTGGGTGGAATAGCCGAGAGCGAGGAGATAGCCCTCGTCGCCGCGCGCTAGATTTTGCAGACGAAGGTCGCGGCCGGCCGGGAAACCAATGGGTTCGCGGGTGAGATCGGCCACCGGCGCGCCCGCTGGCGCTTCCGGATTTTGCTCGATCAGCGCATCGGCGCCGAGAATGTCGGTGACCCTCGGCATCACGCCGCCATCGGGCTCGGCCTCAGCGGGAACCTCAGGCGTGACGCCTGCTGCCAGCGCAAAGTCGATGAGGCGATGGGTGTAATCGAAGGTTGGCCCGAGAACCTGCCCGCCCGGCAAATCCTTATAAGTCGCAGACACACGGCGACGAACGTCCATCGCGGCGGTATCGACCGGTTCGCTCGCACCGAAGCGCGGCAAGGTGGTGCGGAAGGCCCGGATAAGGAAGGCGGCTTCCACAAGATCGCCGCGCGCCTGCTTAATCGCGATGGCCGCGAGGTCGCGATCATAGAGCGAGCCTTCGGTCATCACGCGGTCCACCGATAGGGTCAGTTGGCTGGCGATCTGGTCCGGTGACACTTCCGGCACCGAGGGATCGCCGCGTCGCTCATGGGCAAGCAGCCGATGGGCATTTTCAATGGCCCGTTCACCGCCCTTCACCGCCACATACATCGCTCAGGCCTCCTGCATGCGGGTGGTGCGTGGCAGTCCGACCACGCCATCGGGACCAGCGAGCACAATGTCGACGCCGCGGGGAAAAAGCGCGTGATTGGCGGCAAGGCGGGTTGCGATATCAGCTGGCAGTCCCTCGACCTGAAGGTCCGCCGTGCCTTTGATGCCCGGACCTGCCAAGCGATAGCGGCGTCCGCTCCCAAAGGCTTTGACCTGAATGATCAGGGTGGTGGAGCGATCCGGATAGGTATCGGTGCCGACAGCGAAATGATCGAGCGGCGGCAGGTGCCCCGCATCGCTCACGACGGCGAAAAGCGCGCGGCCGGGCTCTGAAACGAGAGCTGCCCCGGTGTGGAAGGTGAGGAAGGCTGAGACATCGCGGTCCGCCAGAAGCGGGCCGTCGAGATGAGCCGGTGTTTCGAAATCCGCGAGCGTCAAGATGATGGCAGCGGCCACCGGCGAGAGCGGCGTGGGCGCACTGGCCAGCCCCGCAATAGGCTGATGCGAGCCTGGCCGCGCCAGCGCATTCATCACCGCACGGAATGCGGCCTGCGCCTCGAAAACGGCATCTACGAAGCCGGGTTTCAACGTCATATCAGTCCCCACCCCGTGCAACGGTGAAGAAATCGACCTTGGTCGCGGCAACGCGGGCCTGGCTGAGCTTGCGCTCGGCCTGAAGGCGCGCCTTAACCGGAGCAATCACATGGGTTTGAAGCGCTTCGGCATGCTCGTCCGACTGTCCCAGCGCATCGCAGAGAGCAACGAGGCGCGCTTTGACCTTGTCGCGCCCCAGCACATGGCCGTGACCGATCTCACCGGTGTCCAGCACGAGGGCGGCGCGGGCAACCGTTGCTTCGCCGAGATTGAATGGCGCGCCATCGCCGCCAATGCG
>JBAWYY010000490.1:0-2517 GCA_037143285.1 Alphaproteobacteria bacterium
GTGGCGTAGAAGATGAACTTCGGCTGGAAATAGGTGTACTTCTTGGCCTTCGTGAGAAAGCCCAGATTGACGCCGATGTTGAACTCTTTCAGCGCGTCATTGATGAAGCCGGCATGGCGGGCCTCATCGCGGCTCATGTGGGAGAAGAGTTCGCAAATCTCGGCATTTTTGCCGCGCCGCTTCATCTCTTTATAGAGAACGCAGCCCGAGAACTCGGCCGTCAGCGACGAGACGAGAAAGTCGACGAATTCTTTGCGCAGACCTTCCGGCAGATCTTCGAGGTTGATTGAGTTCCAATCGGCATTGCGCTTGAAGTGGCCCTTGTTGGGGTCCGCGCGCATTTCTGCGATCAGCACATCCCATTCCGCCCGCACCGGCGTGACATCAATGCGATCAAGCGCTTCGAAGTCGGTGGTGTAAAAGCGGGGGGTGAGGAGTGTATCCTGCTGCGCGATTTTGGTGGTCTCGCTGACGCGTTCAGCGTCCACCGGTTCGATGCGGGTGTGCGCGTTCATAACCGAGCCCTTTCAGAGAAGGAAAATTCGCAGAGTTCCATGAATTCGATGTCGCCGGTGGACTTGGTCCACAGGCGCTCGAGCCAACCGGCTCTGCTCACTGTTGCCTGACGCGAGTAGACACGCTTCTCGCCATAGGGAACCTCGATACGCTCGCCATGAACCAGAACTTCGTCGCCCGGTTCAATCGTGACCCCGCCTTCCAGCTTCACATGGGCGTGCAGGCTTTCGAACGTGTTCTCAACCTCCACGACGCATGGAACATCAAAGCTCCGACGGGGCGAAATGATATTTAAGATCATAGCCTTACTCCCCTTTTGGCAGGAACCGAGCCAGGGCTCCCGCATTTGTTGGGCCAAAGGCGTTCAACTCAATCCTTTGGCCTGTAGACGTGTCGGACAGGGTCAACCGACCATTGTCCCACAAGATCAGTCGATAGGCGGCGTCTGCCTCGCCGCCGCGCACGCGCCGGTCGCGGGTAAGGCCCCGCAAAGCGCCGCGAATGAAGCCGTCCTTCTCCGGCAAAATGGTCTCAATCGTTGTGCCGGACATGGCATCGACGACAGTGATTTCGTCATTCGCCTGCTCGACGAAACGAATGTCGCGAATGGAGGTGGGCGAGGTTGAGGGATTACGAACCGTGCCGATCTCGGTGACCCGACCGAAGATCGTTGCGGCAATCGCAAACACCACGAAAACGAGCGCACCAAACAGCGGCGCGCGAGGGAAGGGGCGGCCCACTTTCGGTCGACCAGGCAAGGCCCAGGGATCATGCGCGCGAGGCTGCGCCTGACCTGGTGGGGCCGAAGCCGGAATGATCGAAACCTGGGTCATGACCCGTCGCCCTTTGTTGCTATCCCGCCACCGGCGAGAGGCGCCCGTCACTGGCCACCGCAGTTGGTGCCGTTTCGGTATCGTTCAGCGTCAACCGCGCTGGCGTAGAGGCCGAATAGGCCTTGGCGAGAAGAGCTGCGACCCCTGCCGCATCGGGGATGGCCCGAAGCATTGGCTGAGGATGAGCCAACCGCCACGGTCGTGCATGGGGCCACATCAAGACGTAGCTTACCCGTTGTTTTTCCGTGATCACGAGCGGGATGTCACCAATGCCATTCCCCCTTACCTTCAGCGCAGCACCGTCAATGGCGGAGTAGGGGAGGTTCACGGTTACCGGCAAAGCAACGCCAAAACGGAACACCAAGCGGCGGCTCGTGATCGTGTAGATGGTGGTGCGGCCGATGAAATAGGCCCAGGTCGAGAAGATGCCGATGGCGCCAGCCGCAAGGGCTGCAAGAATTGCAACGGAGACCGCGATATCGGCGAGCGTGCCGCCGTTCTGGGCGATCACCGTGACGCGCCAGAGAGCCAGCACCGCGAAATAGATCGCGATGAGACGAACGTGAAAGACCCTCACCGCAATCGTCTTCCAATCGGGGCGGCCCTGCCACAGCATGGTCTCGCCCTTTGGCAGATGGGCTGGAAGACCCGGTACCGGTTCAACGTCGAAATCATCGTGGCTCATAGGATCGGCTCCGAGCGCCCGGGCGTCGCATAGAGAGTGCCGCCGCCGAAATAGCCGCAGATGCGATCTTCCTCGAGGAACGTGATTTGGTTCGGCGATTTCGTGCCGGGGACATCAGCAAACTGTTCTGACGTGATGGCGTTGACATAGACGAAGCGCGGTTCGCTTTTCACGATGGCAAAAGTGATGGGCAGCAAGACATTCCGCATGCCGGCCGCGACCTCGAGATAGCGCACCACATGTTCCGACTGGTCGACCCAGATATCGACAATCTTGCCGGCTTCCTTGCCGTCGCAGGCGACCACCGGCATCCCGCGAGGATCGGGATCTTCAGCGCAGACCGAATAGCCGTGAGCGGCCCGCAACGGGACAATCTTGACCTCGCCATGGTGGGTCATGTCGGGCTCATCCATGCGTTCCGCATAGGACGCAGGCCCAACCCCATCACGCATGGGATTGCCGGTGGGTTCGATCGGAGCGCCT
>JBAWYY010000491.1:0-2515 GCA_037143285.1 Alphaproteobacteria bacterium
AGCGGAACGATGGCGCCGGCCCGCGCTGGGCCCGCCGATTCCGTCAGGGATCCGATCACCGATTGGCGTGTTTCCAGCATGGACTGGCGGCGGGCGATCTGCTCCACGCGCTGCTCGATATCCGACTGGTCCACCATCTGCCGGCTCATCAGCCGGTCGACCTGACCGCGAAGGTCGCGAATGCGGTCTTCATAGACATGCTGCATATCGGCCTGGCGCTTCATCAGCCCGCCGAGAATGTCATCCTTGAAGACGAGATAGCTGGTGACGGCTGCGGCCCAGACCATGACGGCGACGGTGAGCCCGCTGACCGCGCCGGCGGTCAAATAGGAGACAGGCTGGCTCCGCGTTCGACCCTTCGAACGCCAGAGCACCGTGAGAGCCTTTTCTGACACGAGCGCACGCTGGTTTGCCTCATGGGCAAGATGGCTGCGATCAAGACGATGGCCTGCGTGACTCATGGAACCGATCCGGACACTTGTACCGATGGGCGCCATTACCGCTCATTAAGGTTAATGAAGCGTCAGCGCCGGGTCCCGATCAGAAAATTTCGGTGGCTTTTTAGGGTGTGATGAGAGGGCTCTATGAGCCTAAAACATCTCCGCTGCGGCGGGGCAAAACCAAAGATAGGCCATTGAGGGCTGTGTCCAACCTCCAGCCGCAGGACCTGCCCGCGACTGGAGTTCGTGTCGGTGAGGGGAGGGGCGCTCAGAGCGCTTTGACGGCGGCCAAGACCTCGGCCGCGTGGCCGTCGACCTTCACCTTGTTCCAGATCCGGCCGATGGTGCCGTCGGCCTTGATCAGAAGCGTTGTCCGCTCGATCCCCATATATTTTTTGCCGTACATGGATTTCTCAACCCAGACGCCATAGGCCCCCAGCATGGCGTGGCTCTCGTCGGTGGCGAGCGCAACGCCAAGGTCATACTTGGCCTGGAACTTATCGAGCGCCTTCACCGGATCGGCCGAAACCCCGATCACTGTAGCGCCGGCCTTGGCAAAATCGGCCTTCAGCGCGGTGAATTCCATGGCTTCCTTGGTGCAGCCGGATGTATCGGCCTTGGGGTAGAAATAGATCACCACCGGCTTACCCGCGAGCGCCGATAACGTGATCGTTGCCCCGCCATTGCCGGGGAGAGTGAAGTCGGGGGCCTTCATACCCACTGCGAGCGTCATTACGCCTTCCTTTCGTCGGGTTTCCAAATCAGACACATTTCGTTACGACGGACCATGGTGCCTGGATCGCCGGATATCATGGTCGCCGTCGGGTTTTCCGCCGTCGGCCGGTCCGCGCTCCACCGAGCCGCATACCCTGATGGCATGTCACCTTAGAGGTCTTTGAGGCATTGGGCCTAGTCGAATCCGCTCGCATGCTTGTTGGTCGAACGCGGTCCGCCTTAAGCGCGCTGCGGCGGCCCCTGCTTGTTCGCGACGGTCAAAGCGATTGCGGTCCCGTTCCCCAGCGCTTTCGCAAAAGGCGGGTTGCCTATGCGGCGCTCGCGGGCCTCGGCGCGGCTCTGATCGGTGGCACCGGCTATGTGATGTGGCGCCTAGATCGTGGCGGCGTCGACCTCGACATCATCACGCCCATCCTTGCGAGCCAATTGTCCGACCAGTTGGGCGATGGCCGGCGTGTAGCGATTCGCACCGCCGTCCTTGCGCGTCAGCCCAACGGGCTGATCGAGGTCGAGGCGCGCGACATTACCATCCGCGATGACCAAGGCCGCCTGCTTGCGACCTTGCCCCGCGTGCTGGTCGGGCTTGATGCGATCCCCATGGGCGGGCGCCCGTCGATCCGCCGCATCGATCTTGCCGGCGCCTCGCTCGCGCTGCGCATTGGCCTTGACGGCCGCATGGCGGTCGCGGCCGGCCCTTCGAACCGCAACGAGCCCTTGGCCGCTGAGACCACTCCGGAACTGACCCCGTTCCGGCGTCTCGGCCAATGGGTTGATCTCATCGAGAGTTCGGGCCTCGACGGCCATCGTCTCGCGGGTCTCGGCCTGCGCGATGGCATTGTCACGATTGATGATGCTCGCATCGGCCACCGCTTCATTTTCGCTGGCGTCGATCTTGATTTGGCCGCCCCGCGCGAAGGCGGCGTGACGGTGAAAGTCTCATCCTCAGGCTCCGGTTCGCCTTGGAAGGCGACCGCCACCGTCTCCGGGCGTGATGCCGCCCCGATCCGCGCCATGGACGTGCTGGTGGAGAACCTCGCGCCGCGCGATCTGATGCTCGCCCTGCAATATCCCGACGTGTTCTACGCGGACACCCCACTCACCGGCATCCTGCGCTCAACCATGCGTGCCGATGGCGAATTGGCGACCTTCAACGCCCGCATCGCGGTGGGCGCCGGCCGCATCGGTCCGCGCGGCGACAATGCACCCCGCGTTGCCATCGACGGCTTGGAAGCGGATTTGAAATGGCAGCCCCATGATCGCGGCCTCACCATTGAGCGCTTGGCGGCGACCATTGAGGGCAATGTCGCGACCCTCTCCGGTCGCATCAATCCGCCCCAAGG
>JBAWYY010000492.1:0-2514 GCA_037143285.1 Alphaproteobacteria bacterium
TGCATCGACAAGCGCGAAAGCGCTGACAAGATCGTCGAGCTCATCAAGTCGCAATTCCCGCTCGCCAAGCTCTATGTCCGCTCCTACGACCGCGCGCATACCATTTCGCTGCGCAATTCCGGCGTCGACTACGAAATTCGCGAAATGTTCGAAAGCGCTTTGGTGTTCGGTCGTAATGCCCTGGTGGAGCTTGGGATTGCCGAACTCCGGGCCGATGAGATCATGGCCGATATCCGCAAGCGTGACGCCACACGCCTCGTGCTTCAGCAGCAAGAGGGCATGCTGGCCGGCGCCAACCTCATGCACCCGCAGACCATGAAGCCCACCCCGCTGAGCGAACCCACCAAGGAAGCTCGCGCGCTCAACACCGATGCTGAAGACGTGCTTGCCGATGAGACTCGTTACTCCGGATGAGTATCGTCGATAGCAATGCGAAATTTACCCAGGGCTCAACGCTCCGCCATGTGATTGAGGTCACCCTGACAGGGTCGATTGGCCTGATGGCGATCTTCATCGTTGACCTGTTGAACCTCTTCTACATCGCGCAGCTCGGCGAACAGGAGCTGGCCGCTGCCATCGGCTACGCGGGCGTCGTCCTGTTCTTCATCACCTCTTTCGGCATTGGTGTCTCGATCGCCGGTACGGCCCTCGTCTCGCGGGCATTGGGAGCGGGCGACCGCGCGATTGCGGCGCGCGTCGCAGGCTCAAGTCTCGCCTTCATGGCTATCGTGATGACGATCGCGAGTTGCGCGATGCTTCCCGTGTCCCACCTCATCATCGGGGCCCTCGGTGCAACGGGACGCACCCACGCCATTGCTGATCGCTTCCTCTGGTTCGTGCTTCCTGCCACTGTCTTTCTTGGGCTCGGCATGATGCAATCCGGGCTCCTCCGCGCGCTTGGCGATGCCCAGCGTGCCATGTGGGTGACGCTCGCGGGCGGGATTGCCACTGCGATCCTCGATCCGATCCTGATCTTCGGCTTCAATCTCGGGGTGGATGGGGCGGCGATCGCCTCCATCATCTCGCGCCTGGTGCTGGCGGGCGTCGGCCATTGGGGCCTCGTGCGGGTCCATCGCCTGCCAACTTGGCCAACGCTCGCTGGCATGCGCCAAGACGTCATGCCGCTTGCCGCCATCGCGGTGCCGGCGGTGCTCACCAATATCGCGACGCCCGTCGGCAATGGCTTCATCACCGCCATGATCGCGCGCTATGGCGATGCGGCAGTGGCCGGATGGGCCGTGCTCGGGCGCGTGACGCCGGTGGCCTTCGGGGTGTTCTTCGCGCTCTCAGGCGCCATCGGCCCCATTCTCGGCCAGAATCTCGGCGCCCGACTGTTTGATCGCCTGAAACAGGCCATGGTCGACAGCATGATTGTGGTGGCCGTCTACGGCCTCTTCGTGTGGGTGATCCTTGCCCTGTCCGCCCATTGGCTCGTCGCGATTTTCGACGCCAAGGGTGAAGCAGCCGACGTCATTCACTTCTTCTGCGTCTATGCCTCGCTCGGCTGGGTGTTCAACGGCGCCCTGTTCGTCGCCAATGCGGCGTTCAACAATCTGGGCTTCCCGACCTATTCGACCGCCTTCAATTGGGGACGGGCGACCATTGGCACGGTGCCCTTCGCCATGTTCGGCGCCTGGATGGGCGGCACAAGCTATGGTCCCGAAGGCATCATTGCGGGCCAAGCTGTCGGTGGCATTTTCTTTGCCATCGCCTCGGTCTTCGTTTGTTTCAAAGTGATGGACAAGATGGCCGCCAAGGCGCGCGCGCCGGCGTCAGTCCCTTAAAGCGGGCAGGCCGCTCCTCCCCAGCTGACACGCCATGTGATCTCCCCTTGAGGGCCGGCCTCGCCTATGGTGGATAAGATCTCCCGCCACGCTGCCCTTGTGCCCATGCCCGCATTAACGCCTCTTGATCGCCTGACCCTTGCCGATGCCCGCAGCGAACATGCTTCCCTCGGCGAGGCCCTCGCTGACGCTGATCGTCGCTATTACCAAGATGACGCGCCGAGCTTGAGCGACGGCGACTATGACGCCATGCGGCGGCGCTATGAGGCGCTGGAGGCAGCCTTCCCTTCGTTGAAGTCCAACGACAGCCTCACGGTGAAAGTGGGTGCGGCGCCCTCGTCCAAATTCGCCAAGGTGCGCCATGTCGTGCCCATGCTCTCGCTCAGCAATGCCTTTTCCGACGAGGAAGTGCACGAGTTTGTCGCCCGCATCCGCCGCTTTTTGGGGCTGAGCGAGACCGACCACCTCGTCATCACCGCCGAACCGAAGATCGACGGGCTCTCCTGTTCGCTGCGCTATGAGGGCGGCGAGTTGATCGTGGCGGCCACCCGTGGTGACGGCGCGGAGGGCGAGGACGTCACGGCCAATGTCCGCACCATTCGCGACGTGCCGCAGCACCTCGACGGTGCGCCCGCCGTGCTGGAAGTGCGCGGCGAGATCTACCTGAGCCACGAGGATTTCGCCGCAATCAACCGGCGCCAGGCCGAGAAGGGCCTGCCGCCCTTCGCCA
>JBAWYY010000493.1:0-2511 GCA_037143285.1 Alphaproteobacteria bacterium
CCCGGTCGCGATCATGATAGCAACCGCAATCATGGCCGCGCGCGACCATATCGTGATCGCTTGAGCCGCAGAACGCTGATCGCGTCGCTGCGTGATGGGGCCAAGAGCAAAGAGCCCGCCGATCCAAAAGGACAGTGCAAAGAGGTGCAGCCCGATGAGCGCTGCCAATTCCTGGCGTGGACGGTAAAGCGTCGAATGACCCATCGCCACATAGCTCGCGGCAATCATGGCAGCACCGATGGCGGCAAGCGCCACACCGGCCCCTGACCGCCAGAGCCCGAACAGGGCGAGGGTGAGGCCGGACATGCGCAGGAAGAACGCGTCGCCAATCCGCGAGCGGGCGACCAGCGGATAGAAGTCCCAGCGCCAGAGGCCATCGATGCCCTTGGCAAGCACAATCGCCCGGACCGGCCAGGCGGCAAGGCTTGCGACCATGCCAATGAGCACGAAGGCCAAGAGCCAACGGCGGGCCGCGCGGCTCTCTTCGGGCGTGAGTTGGCCGGCGAGAACCGCAAGCGTGAGCACAAGACCCGCCGCCGCCAGCGACGCGAAACTATAGATCGCGCGCAGGATGACGGTCAGGATATTGAACAGGTCGCCTTCGCCCTGAATGAGCTCAATGATCATTGCTGGCCTTGGATGACAAAACGAATGCGGCCCCCGATCGGATGGCCGTCGGCCGAGAGCGCGGCCCAATCAATATCATAAGCGCCGGGGACAAGGGGCGTGCCCAGGCGGCCGAATTTTTCGGAAGCAGCATCAAGTCCGCCACTCGTTTCAAGCGTGATGATCTGGCCCCGGCCATCGCGCAATCGAAGGGTCGTGACTGTCACCCGCTCGTTGAAGCGAAGCGCTACGCGATCAGGGGAGGCGACAAGCACCGCACCGGATGAGGGCTCGCTGCCGCGAAGCTCCGAATGAGCAAGCGCGGGGGACGCCACGAGAACCACAAGAAGGGCGAGGATCCTGATCATGCGCGACGACCTAACACAGGCTCGCCATCGGATCGCTTAACGACCGCGCTTCGAAAGCCATTCCCTCATGAAGGCGATTTCCTTCTCTTGGGCCGCGATGACCTCTGCTGCGAGCTTACGCGTCTCCGGGTCCTTGCCATGGGCGAGCACCACACGGGCCATCTCGATGGCGCCCTGGTGATGCGGGATCATGCCGCGCATGAAATCGACATCGGCATCGCCGGAGAAGGTGATGTCCATGTCGCGATGCATGCGCATGTTTGCGGCCCGATAGGCAGCCGTTGACGCGGGCTCCGCCGTTGCGGCAGGCGCCGGCGCGCGGTGGTTTTGATGCTGCGCGACCGCTAGCCCCGATACGAGCGTGAGCGCGAAAGCTGCGGCGATAAATGTGGTCGATCTGATCATGATTGAGCCCCCATGCATCAAACCATATGGGAAAGGGGACGATGAAATGTCAGGACCGGCGGTGAAACCGCCAGGCGAGCACTAAGGTCGCGATGAGGGAGGCGACCGACAGCGCGAAGAGCACCGCGAAACCGGGCACGACACCGATCGTGTCGAGCATCAGCGCGAAGCCGACAGGCGCTGAGGCCGTGACGATCAGCCCTGGCGCCGAGATGGAGGCGAGCACGCTCGCATAGCCTTTGCGCCCGAAAAGGGCGAGCGGAACACCGCCGCGAACGATGGTGACGAGACCGTTCGAGACGCCGTAGCAAATGGAAAAGATGATGGCGCCGGCCTCGCTCGCGCCCGTCAGCGCGAAGGCGAGAAAGCCAAGCGGCGTAAAAGCCATCGAGAGGATGGCGAGGGTCAGGGGGTGCAAATTCGCGCCGAAGACCAGTTCGAAGAAGCGGCCAATCGTTTGGAACACCCCTTTGATCGAGGCGATCCAGGTGGCCGCTGCCGCACTCAGGCCCATTAAGATGAGCGCCGGGATGAAATGGGCTGAGAGCGCTGTGAAGACGAAGGAGTTCATGGCGAGCGCGAGCGCAAGCATGGCAACCGCGAAACTCTTTTGGTCCGGGCCGACGAGAGGGGCTGGATCGGCCGCCACTTCGCCATCGGCAGTCTGGGGCAGCGCGGTCTCGCCCTTCGCCGGCAAAAACGCGTGCAATGGCGTGCAAATGACCAGCACGAGAGCCGCGCACACAAACCAGGTCCCGCGCCAGCCGATTGATTCATTTACGAGATGGCAGACGGGCCAGAATATGGTTGAGGCGAGGCCGCCGAACAGCGTCAGGATAGAGATCGCGCGGCGCGCACCGAGCCCATAGAGCTCAACCAGGGTGGCGAAGGCTGAATCATACAGCGTCATTCGCGTCGACAGGCCCAGCACGAGCCAGGCCAGCATGTAGACGAAGGGATCGTTGGTAAGGCCGAGGAGCGCGAGGCCGGTCGCTGCCACCAGCGAGCCAAGCGTCATGGTAACACGCCCGCCCCACCGCTCAATGAAGCGAGCGGAAGGCTTGGCGAGCAAGCCGCCAAGTAGGATCGATACTGAGAAGCCGGCGAAAATGAAGCTTAAGGACCAGCCGAG
>JBAWYY010000494.1:0-2511 GCA_037143285.1 Alphaproteobacteria bacterium
TCGCAAAGCCATCTGCGGGCAGGCCAACGCGAGACTGAAAGCGCTGCAGCGCCTCTCGGGTGCCGGCGCCAAGCTTGCCATCAACAGTGCCGGTATAAAGGCCGGCGCGGGTGAGCCTCTGTTGAAGCTCCAAGCGTTCATCTCGCGACAAGGCGCGCTCACCCACAGGCCAGGGCCTAGCAAAGGGTCCGCCGCCCGAGATCCGATCCGCGAGATGGCCGACCGCCATCGCATAGTTCTCGGAGTTGTTATATTTCATGATCACGCGGAAATTCGGCAGCATCAGGAAGGCCGGACCACGCACCCCGCCCGGCATGATCAGGAACGCCTGATCTCCCGCTCTCGGGAAGGCCTGACCATTGGCCCGTCTCACGCCCAAGGCCTGCCATTGGCCGATCTGTTGCGGCCGGTCGCGATGGGCGAGCGTGAGATCGATGCCCTCGGGCACGACGACCTCATAGCCCCAGCCTTGGCCTGCGGTCCAACCCTCGAGCTTGAGAAGGTTGCCGGTGGAGACAATCGCATCGGCGGTGGAGCCGACGAGATTGATCGCCGGGTTCTCGTCGCCATTGCGGGCGGCGCGCAGAAAGGTCGAGGGCATGAACTGGGTATGGCCAAATGCCCCCGCCCACGAGCCCTTAAACGCTGCCGGCTGCATATGGCCACGTTGAACGATGGTCAGCGCCGCGACAAACTCACCCCGAAAAAAGTCCTGGCGACGGCCGTTACAGGCAAGCGTCGCTGTGGACCGTAGCACATTCTTGCCACCCATATTCTTGCCGAAGCTTGTCTCGATACCCCAGATCGCCGCGATAATGGCTTTGGGCACGCCGGTTTCGCGCTCAGCGCGGGCGAAGGCATTGGCATGGCGGGCGAGCATTTGTCGGCCCTCGGCGATACGGTTCGCGGCCACCAACCCGTTGATATATTCCCAGGGCTGGCGGGCAAATTCCGGCTGTGAATCCAGGAGATTGAGCAGGCTCCCGTCGGGCGTGAGGCCCTGGGTTGCGCGCTCAAAGGTCGCCGGTGTGACGCCTGCGCTCGCGGCCTGAGCACGCAGACCCTGGAGGCAGGCGCTGAATGAACTGCCCTGTGCAAAGGCCGGTGTCGACAGCGCCAACAGCGCACCAAGGCCGATGAGAACAGAATGACGCATGCCTTGGGCCTCCCACGTCGGAGCGGATGAGCCTTCAGAAACGGCCAAGACGGTGAATGAAGGGTTAACCCCGCCTCAACCGCTCCAAGAATGCCTTATCGGCATCGCCCGTCTGCGGCAGATTGAACCGTCCCTGCATTTGCCGGATCGCGGCCTTCGACTTATCGCCAATGATGCCATCGGGGTCGCCAAGATCAAAGCCGAAGCTGTTCAGCCGGCGCTGGATTTCTTCGCGCTCGGCATGGACAAGCCCGCCCTCGCCCGGTGGCCAGGGCTTACGGAAGCGCTCAGCGCCGCGAATACGGTCGCCGAGATAGCCCACCGCCAGAGCGTAGGAATCGGCATTATTATACCGTTTAATCACGTTGAAGTTGGAAGTCACCAGAAGATGCGGTCCGCCTTCGCCGCCGGGCTTCCAAAGGGAGGCTTGCGCCGAGCCGGTCATATCGCCACCGCCGATCCGAGTGACCCCGTCCGCGGCCCACGCCGAGATTGATTTGCGCGTGCCGCGCGCGCCCGGCAATCCCGGCGCATTGACCTCAAAGCCCCAGGGCACGCCTGCGGTCCAACCGTTGCGCAGGAGATAATTGGCGGCCGACCCCATGGCATCCGGCACGGACGTCCAAATGTCGCGCTTGCCATCGCCCGTGAAATCCACCGCAAAGCGCAGGAAACTCGTCGGCATGAACTGAACATAGCCCATGGCACCGGCCCAGGAGCCGAGCATGGCTTCCGGCGCGATATCGCCAGCCTGTTGGATGCGCAGCGCGGCATTGATCTCGGCGCGGAAGAAATCAGCGCGGCGGCCGACATGGGCGAGCGTTGCCATGGCCTGGATTACATAGTGCTCGCCTTTGAACGTGCCGTAGCTCGTCTCATTGCCCCAGACAGAGCAGATGATTTCGCCGGGCACGCCATAGCGTTGTTCCACGGCGCGGAAGGTGTTGCGATGCTCGGCAAAGGCCGCGCGGCCATTGGTGACGCGCTTGTTTGAGGTGCGCAGCTCGACATAATCGCCGATGGTCTTGCGAAATTCGGGCTGGCGCTGGGAGAGTTCGATCACTCTTGGGTTCGGCTGCACATTGCGGAACGCGCGATCGAAGGTCGCGCGCGACACGCCGGCAGAAGAGGCGGAGGGCCAGAGGCTTTGCACGAATTCATCGAAGGTGCGGGCCGATGCCGGGGATGTGAGCGCCGGGACGCTTAAAGAGGCCGCAGCGAGAACGGCCGCGCGGCGGGTTATCGTCGTCTGATCGGCCATGCAGGGTCTCCGGTCGATCGCGGTTGATTCTCGGCGTAGGTTATCGTGTTTTGATCAGCGGGAGGAGCTAGGACGTAAACTCACAAGGGGTGGG
>JBAWYY010000495.1:0-2504 GCA_037143285.1 Alphaproteobacteria bacterium
GCGTTTCGGCCGGCATTCCGAGACTTTTGGCGGCTCACGGGGCAAATTGCCCAAAGTTTGAACTTGGAGCTGTCACAGAGCCGTGCTAGCCACCATCGCCAACTTAAAAATCATTTCACGATTCCCGCCCGGAGTTGGCCATGGCGATCCCTTCTTCATTCAGCGAAGCTCTTACCTTTGACGACGTCTTGCTGCGTCCCGGTCATTCGGACGTCATGCCCGGCGAAGTGGACGTCAAAACGCGGATTACCCGCTCGATCTCGCTGAATATTCCGATCATTTCCTCTGCCATGGATACGGTGACTGAAGCCCGCATGGCGATTGCCATGGCCCAGTCCGGTGGGCTCGGTGTCATTCATCGCAATTTCGAGCCCGATGCCCAGGCCGAGCAGGTTCGCCTCGTCAAGCGCTACGAGAGCGGCATCGTTCTCAACCCCATCACGATCCATCCGGATGCGACGCTTGCCGAAGCGCTTGCGCTGATGAAACAGCACAGCATTTCCGGCGTTCCGGTGGTGGAACGGGGCCCGAGCGGCAAAGGCGGCAAGCTCGTCGGCATTCTTACCAATCGCGACGTGCGCTTTGCCTCGCATCCCGAGCAGCCGGTGGCCGAGCTGATGACCAAGGATCGGCTGATCACGGTGCGCGAGGGCGTGCAGCAGGACGAGGCTAAGCGCCTCTTGCATCAATTCCGCATCGAGAAGCTGGTGGTGGTGGACGAGCATTATCGCTGCGTCGGCCTGGTCACCGTCAAGGATATGGAAAAGCAGGTGACCAATCCCAATGCCTGCAAGGATGAGCAGGGCCGCCTTCGGGTCGCAGCTGCCACGACCGTGGGCGAGGACGGCTTTGCGCGCACCGAACTGCTGATCGATGCCGGTGTCGATATCGTGGTGGTCGATACCGCTCATGGTCATTCGCAAAAGGTTTTGGATCAGGTCGGTCGCATCAAGCGCCTCTCTAATAAGGTTCAGGTTATCGCCGGCAATGTGGCCACCGCCGAGGGGACGCGCGCACTCATTGATGCGGGCGCAGATGCCATCAAGGTCGGTATTGGGCCGGGTTCAATCTGCACGACGCGCATTGTCGCCGGCGTCGGTGTGCCGCAGCTCACCGCGATCATGGACAGCGTTGAGGCCGCGCAAGCAACCGGCACACCGGTGATCGCCGATGGCGGGATCAAGTTCTCAGGCGATCTCGCCAAGGCGCTCGCAGCGGGTGCCGAAGTTGCAATGATGGGCGGCTTACTCGCAGGCACCGATGAGGCCCCGGGCGAGGTCTATTTGTGGCAGGGCCGCTCGTACAAGAGCTATCGTGGCATGGGCTCGCTCGGCGCCATGGCCCGTGGGTCAGCCGATCGCTACTTCCAGGCGGAAGTGAAGGATTCGCTGAAGCTGGTGCCGGAGGGCATCGAGGGGCAAGTGGCCTATAAGGGCCCGGTCGGCACCGTCGTGCATCAGCTGGTCGGCGGGCTGCGCGCCGCCATGGGCTATACGGGCGCAAAAACGCTCGCCGACTTCCGCGAACGCGCGTCCTTCGTGCGCATTTCCGGCGCGGGCCTCCGCGAGAGCCACGTCCATGACGTGACGATCACCCGCGAGAGCCCTAATTATCCCAATGGCGGGCGGGTCTAAGCCGATCCGCTTTATTGAGGGCTCAGCGGCGGGTGCCGCGCTCCAATTCCGACTTGGCGTCGAGCACCGGGCGCTGGGTACGGGTCTCGTCAACGCGCGGGGGTTGGGCGCAGGCGGCAAGCGAAGCGAGCACGAGGCCGGCAAGTGTGAGACGAAGAGCGGTCATTGCGGGACATCCTGTTGTTATCGCTGAAAAGACGGATTGAACTCGCGGCTTCATCGGGCCTTTTGATGGCAGGAGCCATCCGTGGAAATGCGTGGATCGGCGTGATCGGACACGATCCTGTTCCTCGCTCGGCGTGAGGTTCTTGACTTCAACCGCTATTTCCATCACAAGCCCGCCCATGAAAACCTTGATGATCCGGACCCGACGCGAGACCGCTCAAACCCGATGAGCCGGCGCGCCCTCATGTCCCGATCGATCTGATCGCCGCGCCTCGACAGCGCGGCGTTTTTGTTTGTCTCACCCCCTAGCATCCTGCCCGACCATCCTGATTGCGGAGTTTCCCCATGGCCACGAAAACCAAGATCGCTATCCTCGGCGCGTCCGGTTACACAGGCGCTGAACTCGTGCGCCTCTTGTTGCGCCATCCACGGGTTGAGTTGAGCGTACTCACCGCCGATCGCAAGGCCGGGCAGGCCATGGCGGATGTGTTCCCACAATTTGCCCCCTATAACCTCCCCAAATTGGTGGCAATCGAGGCGATCGATTGGGCAAGTGTGGCGGTCGATCTCGTCTTCTGCGCGTTGCCGCATGGGACGACACAGACCGTCATTGCCGGCATCATGGCGAAGCGCCCTGATATCAAGATCGTCGATCTCTCAGCGGATTTCCGGCTCGCCAATCCGAAGGACTATGCCCGCTGGTAT
>JBAWYY010000496.1:0-2500 GCA_037143285.1 Alphaproteobacteria bacterium
AGGCTGCCTGATCGCCGGCTGCGCCATGGGCGCGCATATCGGCTATATCTATGTGCGCGGCGAGTTCATCCGCGAGCGCGAAGCCCTGCAGCGGGCGATTGACGAGGCCTATGAGGCCAAGCTCCTTGGCAAAGACAATCTCTGCGGCTGGGACTTCGATCTCTACGTCCACCACGGCGCCGGCGCCTATATTTGCGGTGAAGAGACCGCACTCCTCGAGAGCCTCGAGGGCAAGAAGGGCCAGCCGCGCCTGAAGCCGCCATTCCCGGCCAATGTCGGGCTCTATGGCTGCCCGACAACTGTGAACAATGTTGAATCCATTGCCGTTGCGCCGACGATCCTACGCCGTGGCGGGGCTTGGTTTGCCGGGATCGGCAAGCCGAACAATGTCGGCACCAAGCTCTTCTGCATTTCAGGGCACGTGAATAAGCCCTGCACCGTGGAAGAGGCGATGTCGATCCCGTTCTCGGAGCTCATCGAGCGCCATTGCGGCGGCATTCGCGGTGGCCGTGACAATTTGCTGGCCGTGATACCCGGCGGGTCCTCGGTGCCGGTTGTGCCGGCCGACCAGATCTGGGACGCGGCCATGGATTTCGACACCCTGCGCAATCTGCGCTCGGGCCTTGGCACTGCCGCCGTCATCGTCATGGATCGCTCCACCGATATCGTGAAGGCGATCCAGCGCATTTCGTATTTCTACAAGCATGAGAGCTGCGGCCAATGCACCCCCTGTCGCGAGGGAACCGGCTGGATGTGGCGGGTGCTGACCCGCATGGTCGAGGGCCGCGCCCAACGGCGCGAAATCGACATGCTCTTGGAAGTGGCCGGCCAAGTCGAAGGGCATACGATCTGTGCGCTTGGCGATGCCGCTGCTTGGCCGGTGCAAGGCTTGATCCGGCATTTCCGGCACGAGATTGAGAAGAGAATCGACGCCTATGCTGCTAATCCGCACATGGAACCTGTGCGGGTGGCAGCAGAGTGAATGTCGGCATTGGGGGCTTCGGGCATCGCATGACGCATGATTGCAACCAATCAAACGGGGAAAGCCATGTCTTTTCAGCTGCCTGACTTCGAACAGATGTTCAAGGATTTGCCGAAGCAGGCAGGGTCCATCGAGCAGTTTGCCGTGCCGGCGATCGCCCTCATGCTGACCCCTGCGTCCCTGGCGATTGCCGGTTGGGCGACCTTTTGGGGGGTGAGCGCGGGGCTGATGTCCATGGGTGCTGCGTCATCACAACCGCAGCCAACGCCTGCTCCCAAGACGGGTGCGGCTGCGCCGATGCCTCCGGTTTCGAAGCCTGCCGGCCCTTTGGCATCCGCAAAGCCCGAAGCTGAGATCATCGATATCAAGGTTGCCGCCGCAAAAGCCCAGGCAGCCACCGCGAAGGCAAAGGCCGAACAGGCCAAAGCGCAAGATGCCAAGGCACAGCGCTCGAAACCGGCGGCGCCGGCCCCGAGCGCCGCAACGCCTAAAGTCGCTGCACCGAAATTGGTCGCAACCTCTCCGGCGTCACAGAAGCCCGCGCCCTCAGCCGCAAAGCCTGTGGTCGCGGCTCCTGCGACACCGAATGTGAAGGTCGTGGCAACCCCGCCGGTTGCCCCGAAGCCGATCACAGCAGTGACGAAAGACCTCGCCGGTGCGGCGATCGCCAAAGCCAAAGCCGAGGCAAAGACGGGATCGGTGACTGCGCTGAAGCCGCCGGAACCGAAGGCACCCGGCGCTGAGCTCAAGATTGCGGCCAAGCCGAGCGCGAAGGGTATTTCGCTGCCGAAATTGTCGATCCAGGATAACAAGGCGCCCGCATCCCTCGCGCCGGCTGAGGCGCCGAAGGGCATGGCGGCCCCGCGCGCAGGTGGTGCGGACGACCTTAAGCTGATCTCGGGCATTGGCCCGGCTATCGAAAAGCAGCTTCGCGACCTCGGCGTCTTTCACTTCGACCAGATTTCCGGTTGGACGCCGAAGGATATCGCGCGGTTCGATGAGGTTTTGAAGTTTAATGGCCGGATTGTGCGGGATAACTGGATCGAACAGGCCAAGGCGCTCGCCGCCGGTGGGCCTGACGAGTATACCCGCCGCTTCGGCAAGGCTCCGCGCTAAGTCGCGCGGCTGATGACACGAGGGTGACAGACCGATGGCGAAACTGATCGTCGACGGCAACGAGGTCGATGTACCGCCGGAGTACACGATCATGCAGGCATGCGAGGCGGCAGGTGCGGAGATTCCGCGCTTCTGCTTCCATGAGCGTCTGTCGATTGCCGGCAATTGCCGCATGTGCCTGGTGGAAGTGAAGGGTTCGCCGAAGCCGGTCGCAAGCTGCGCCCAGAATGTCCGCGACCTCCGCCCCGGCCCCAATGGCGAGCCGCCGGTCGTCAATACGCGCACGCCGCTGGTGAAGAAGGCGCGCGAAGGTGTGATGGAGTTCCTGCTCATCAACCACCCGCTCGATTGCCCGATTTGCGATCAGGGTGGCGAGTGCGACCTGCAGGATCAGGCCATGGC
>JBAWYY010000497.1:0-2490 GCA_037143285.1 Alphaproteobacteria bacterium
CTGCCCCATGTGGACGAGTTCCGTACGATCCATTCCATCGCAGCGGTCGCCGATCTCGTCGCCGCCCTTGATGGCACGAGGGTCGAGCGTGCCCACGACCCACGACGTTGGCTGCGCGCGGCATAGCGCTTCGCCTCTTGCGCGCGGCCCCGCGCGGGCCGATCTTGAAGACCTGAAACGACATGATGGAGCGTCCCGATGATCTCCTCCGACACCGATATTCTCGGCCAGGCCGAAGTGTGGAAGCGCGCCGGCAAGGGAGTGGCCATTGCAACCGTGGTTGAGACCTGGGGCTCGGCGCCGCGCCCCGTCGGTTCGCATCTTGTGATTGATGATGAGGGCACATTTTTAGGCTCCGTCTCCGGCGGCTGTGTTGAAGGGGCGGTCGTCACCGAAGCCCTTGATGTTATTGAGAGCGGCGCGCCGAAGCTCCTGGAATTTGGCGTTGCCGATGAGACCGCCTGGCGGGTCGGGCTCTCCTGCGGCGGCAAAATCGCCGTTTACGTTCAGAAAGTGACCTGATGGACCTTGCCCTTCTTGCCGGCCTGAATGCGGCGCGCGCGGCGCGTAAGGCCGCCGTCGTCGTGACCGATCTCGCCTCTGGTGCTGCGCGCCTCGTGGTCGAGGAGGCCGTGACCGGCGACGCGCATGAAAGCGCGATCCGCGCGGCGCTGCGCAGCGGACGAAGCGGCCTCATCCCGGAGACCCGGACTTTTCTGACGGTTCAAGTGCCGCCGGCCAAGATGGTGGTGATCGGCGCGGTTCATATCAGTCAGGCCCTGGTGCCGATCGCCCGCATGCTCGGCTATGACCCCGTGATCGTCGACCCGCGCACGGCCTTTGCGAGCCCCGAGCGCTTCCCCGATGTGACGCTCCACGCAGAATGGCCTGAGGTGGTGCTGCCGACGCTCGCCGTTGACCGCTACACCGCCTTCATTGCGCTGACCCACGATCCCAAAATCGACGATCCCGCGCTGCTCCATGCCTTTGAAAAGCAATGCTTTTACATTGGCGCTCTCGGATCGCGGAAAACCCATGCCAAGCGCGTCGAGCGCTTGACGGCGGCCGGCGCCTCACCGGACGCGCTCGCCCGCGTCAAAGCCCCCGTCGGCCTTGCCATTGGCGCCATCTCGCCAGCAGAAATCGCCGTGTCGATCATGGCCGAGGTCACCCAAGCCTGGCGGCAGGGCATCGCATGAGGTTCGGCGCGACCCCGCTTGCCGAGGCCGAGGGCGGCATTCTCGCCCATGCGGTGCGTGCAGGCGCGCTCCTGTTCAAGAAGGGCAGCATCCTCGGGGCCGAAGAGATCGTGGCCCTTCGTGCGGCGGGTGTCGAAAGCGTCACCGTCGCGCTCATCGGCGCCGACGACGTGCCGGAGGATCGAGCGGCCGCAAAAATCGCCGCGTCAGTCGCAGGCGCGGGTGTACGCATTGACCGCGCTTTTACCGGTCGTGCCAATCTCTTTGCGGCCCATGCCGGCGTGCTGGTGGTGGATCGCGCGAGTGTCGATCAGCTCAACCGCCTTGATGAGGCCGTGACCTTCGCAAGCCTGCCGGCCTTCAAGGCGGTTGAGGCGGGCGAAATGGTCGCAACCGTCAAGATCATCCCCTATGCCGCACCTGGTGAGGCGGTGGCTCAAGCCGAAGCGGTCGGGCGGCTCATCGAAATCAAGCCCTATCGCCTGAAGCGCGTCGCGGTCATCTCAACCCTGCTGCCGTCTTTGACCGATAAGGTCATCGACAAAACCCTACGGGTGACGGCCGCGCGGCTCGCCCCCGCTGGCGCTGAGATCGTGCAGGATATCCGCGTGCCCCATGAGGCAGCGGCCTTGTCGCCTGCCATCACGACGGCGCTCAGTGAGGGCGCGGACCTCGTGCTCATCTTCGGCGCCTCGGCCATTGCCGACCGCCGCGATGTGATCCCCGCGGGCCTCGTGGCAGCTGGCGGCGAGGTCGCCCATCTCGGCATGCCCGTTGATCCCGGCAATCTCTTGATGGTCGGCGCCATCGGGGCGGTGCCGGTTATCGGCGCACCGGGCTGCGCCCGTTCGCCTAAGGAAAACGGTTTCGATTGGGTGCTGACCCGCCTTCTGGCGGGCCTTCCCGTCACCAAAGCCGATATCACCGGCATGGGCGTTGGCGGGTTGCTGATGGAAATCGTCTCGCGGCCGCAACCGCGCGCCGCAGACGAGCCCGATCGCGGGCGGGTCACCGCGCTCATCTTGGCCGCCGGCAAATCCTCGCGCATGGGCGGGCCGAACAAGCTGGTGGCGAGGCTCGACGGCAAGCCGCTCGTGCGCCACGCGGCCGAGGCAGCCCTTGCCTCTCACGTCGATGAGGTGGTGGTGGTGACCGGCCATCAGGGCGAGCGCGTGCGCGAGGCGCTGGCGGGACTTCCGCTGCGCTTTGTCGACAATCCCCGCTTTGCCGAGGGGCTCTCCACCTCGCTCACCGCAGGCATCGAGGCGCTGGATGAGGATGTGGGCGCGGC
>JBAWYY010000498.1:0-2489 GCA_037143285.1 Alphaproteobacteria bacterium
CGACGGTTGTCTTCCCGCAAGCGGTGGCGGTGACCGATCCCGTCCTCCCCATGCCCTCCTGGCAGGGCCGGAGCTGATTAAGTCGACAGGTTCTGAAGACTGCATGGCCTGGGGTTGCCCTTGCGCGACCCTAGGTCGTGCGTCAGCGCTGGCTCGTGTCATCTTAATCCTGCCCTCGCCCTTTAACATGGCATGGAGCCAGGAGAGATAGGCCCCCAAACTATTTTTGATTGTATTTTAACGGATATACACTCCGCCCGGATTGGGGAAACTTTGCGCTCCAGTGCCTCTTTGGCGTGGCAATCAGAGGCTCGCAGGTTCTAGGGGGGAGCATCTCGTGACGAACACGAATCTGTCCGCTCGGCGGGGGCTTCCCCCACCTTCGACCATCACCGCGGTCTCTGATGTCACCGTGAACCGCTCAGCAGCGCTTGCAGCGGGCGTCGGGAATGCGGCCCCGATCAAGTTTCGGATGATCGACACGACGCAAATGGATGCGTCCGATAAGGTCAAGCTTGCTTCAATCATCGCCGGGACGATGGCAGCCCGTGCCGCACCAACTGACGACAATTACACCGGGAGCTCCCGAAAAGTCGCGAAGCTTTCGATCGTGAAGGCGCCTGTGGAGCCTTTTTCAACCCTCACAGCCCTCCTCGACACGCTGCCTAGCGACAAGCAGATGATCGCGAAGAAGCCTCCGATCAGCAAGGATCCTGACCAGGATCGCGTTGCGGAGGAGCGGCGCAATGTCAAAGTGAACGCGTTCATTTATGCCGCAAGCCGCGAAGACGACAATGATTTCCACGTCATCATCGGGACCGACATCAATGACGAGGTCGAAGTCTATATGAACGTGGAGATTTCCGGCCTGCCGCCACGCCGCGCGGCATCATTCGCAGCGCTTAAAGCCGCACGCGAGGCCTTCGTTGAGGGTGTTGGCGGTGCACCGCCACAAACCTATCGGTTCTATGACCCGGTCATCCCCGTGGTGATCGAGGGGTCGTTGTTCTGGGACGCGAGCCACAAAAAACCGCCGCGACCGGGGCCGCAATCCCTTCGAAACAAGATCAAAAGCGTGTGGGAAATTCATCCGGTCAGTTCGATCCAGTTTCGGTAGCGAGGGGTCGATGGAGGAGACACCGCCGGATAAAAAGCGACTGACGCCTGCTCTCAAGCGGCGGCGCGGTTTGCCGGCCCCCTCCACCATTACAGCGATTTCAACCGTGACCACATCGGCGGGCCGGACCGTCACCTTCCTCGATACAACTCAAACCGATGCCGCTGACAAACCGAGGCAAAAGCCTCGGCGAGAAAAACCCAAATAAGGCCTTGAGAATGACTTTGCGGTCGAGGCTTGGAGATCCACTCACCGCCGGAGCCTCGGGTGAAAAACGACAAAGCGCGAGTGATCAGCTGAAGCCCGCCCTGGGCGCCATTCAACGGAGACAGTGATGTATACATTCTTGAAATCTATCCCGCGCGGCCAGCTTCTCAGCACACAGCTGCCAAGTTTCTTCGCGGCATTTCTCATCGCGGAGTTCTTTTACAAATTTAAAAGCTTCGCGCTCGAATGCATTGGTTTCCTCGTCACCTGGTATGTCCTCGACGCCGTGTTGACGAAGGTTCTTGGTGCCATGGCCCGCACCGAGACGTCCGACACGCAGGGGTCCCGTTAGGACCAAGGCTTGCGGCGGTTTCGAGGGTAAAACACCCCGCGAACGCTTGCCTTTGCGTCGCCTCGCCCGCTATGTCGAAGCCCTGTTCGGCTTTGATCCCCCATGCTTCTGTCCCTCTACGGCAATGTTCTCGTCCAAGGCGTATTGACCGGCCTCGTCTATGGGCTGATGGCGCTGGGCTTGTCGGTGATTTTCGGCATCGTGCGGGTGGTGAATTTCGCCCATGGCGAATTTGCGGTGGTCGCGATGTATGCGGCCTTCGCGCTGTTTACGGGACTGGGCGTCGACCCCTTCATCGCGCTTGCCCCCATTGCCATCGCCTTTTTCGTGCTCGGCTACGGGCTGCAGCGCACCCTGATCAACCCCTTCGTCACACGACCCGAGCATGAGCAGTTCATTCTGCTCGTCGGGCTCGCCATCATCATCGTCAATGGCTGCCTGATGATCTTCGGGCCTGAGGCGCGCCACGCGAACCTCCCCTATTCCTTCGACAGCTGGGTGATCGGCCCGATCATCGTGGATGTCGTGAGGGTCTATGCGGCGATTGCGGCCCTCATCATCTCGGCGCTTCTCTTCGCCTTCTTTCGCTTCACCACCACCGGCACCGCCATTCGCGCTAGCGCCGACAATAGGATCGGGGCGGCTGTGGTCGGCCTTGATGTGAAGAAGCTCTATGCGCTCACCTTCGGCCTGGGCCTCGCCTGTGTAGGGGCAGCGGGGGCCTTGATGGTGACGCTGACCGACGCCACCCCCATGATCGCGCCGGCCTTCACGCTGCTGGCCTTCACCATCGTGATCGTCGGTGGCCTTGGG
>JBAWYY010000499.1:0-2482 GCA_037143285.1 Alphaproteobacteria bacterium
GGCTTGTCGTGGCGCTCATCCTGGTCGTCGGCGCGCTCGTACGGCATTTCATCAATCGCCATGACGCGGGCGACGAATGGAAGAGCTATGGCTGGTCGATCCCCGTCGCAGCGGTCGCTCTTCTCGCCGCCATCATTGTCACCGCCGAGCGGCCGAAACTCGATCTCTCTGCGGTGGGGCCGGTGAGTGAAACCCGTGTTCTCGCGATCACCGCAACCCATTGCGTCTCTTGCCACGCCGCGCGTCCGACCCACCCCGGGATCAGCGAAGCGCCGAAGGGCGTAGCGCTTGAAACCATTGCGGACTTGCGCAGACATGCGCAGCTCGTTACCCAGCACGCCGTAACAACCAATGCCATGCCGCTCGGCAACGAGACGAACATGACTGATAAAGAGCGCGCCGAGCTCGGCGCCTTCCTGGCCGCCGCGAGATGACATGAGTGGAGACCTCGATATCGACCGCCTGGGCGCGCGCGCCGAAGCGATGCTCGACGAATTGGCGACGATATCGGAGGAGCGAGACCGCTTAACCCGCCGTTTCCTGACGCCCGAGCATAAGCGGGCGGCTCACCTCGTCCCACAATGGATGGCAGAAGCCGGCATGGCGACGTCGGAAGATGCAGTCGCAACGGTCCGTGGCCACTACCCCATGGCGGGCGAGCCCGACGGCGCCAATCACGTGCCGCGCCTTCTCATCGGGTCGCATATCGATACCGTCATCAATGCCGGCAAATATGACGGCATGCTTGGCGTCGTCGCCGGCATTCTGACCGTCGAACATTTCCGCAATCAGAACCGCCGCTTTCCCTTCGCGGTGGATGTGCTGGCCTTTGGCGACGAGGAGGGAAGCCGCTTTCCCACGACCTTGTCATCCTCGGCGGCCATCGCGGGCAATTTCGAGGAGCGCTGGTTTGAGGGTGCGGACCGTGACGGCATCACGCTCAAACAAGCCATGATCGACTATGGTCTGACCCCGAACATGGAGGCGGTCCAGACGGCGGCTCTCCCGCGGGACGAAGCGCTGGCCTATATCGAGCTCCACATCGAGCAGGGTCCCGTGCTCGAACATCACGATTTGCCGCTGGGGGTCGTTACTTCCATCGCCGGTCAGAATCGCTCCCGCGTCACTGTCTCAGGCGTCGCGGGCCATGCCGGCACGGTGCCGATGATGCTCCGTCGGGATGCATTGGCCGCCGCCTGCGAGATGATCGGGCTTGCCGAGCGGATCGCGAAAGAGGGCAAGGCCGCGAATATGGTCGCAACCGTTGGCCAGCTCAGCGTTATGCCGGGCGCAGCTAATGTGATCCCCGACAAAGTGGTCTTCACGCTCGATCTGCGCGCAGCCGCCGATGCACCGCGAGCGAAAGCGATGAATTCATTCGCCCATGTCGCCGAGCAGATTGCGGCAGCCCGAGGCTGCGATCTCACCATTGAGACCTATCACGATTGCCCCACGGCCGTCTGTGCGCCCTGGCTTCAGAAGGGGTTTTCGGAAGCCTTGTCGTCGCTCGATCTACCGACACCCAAGCTTCTGTCGGGTGCCGGCCACGATGGCCAGGCGATGAGCCGCCTCACCGATTTTGCCATGCTCTTCGCGCGCTCGAAGGCCGGCATCAGTCACAACCCTGCAGAATATACCGCGCCGCGCGATCTTGGGCTCGCAGTTGCAACCATGATCCGCTTTGTCGAGCAGTTCGACCCCGCGAAGAAACAAGCGTGACATGCTGCCTCGGGCTGTGCTCTTGCGCTCGGCCCGAGCAACACCCTATTTGACAGTCACACGACACAAGAGCGCGCCATGGCGACCCTCATAGATCTCATCGCGAGCGATGCCCGGCCTCGGCATCCCGAAAAGGCCCACCGGCCGGATCAGCCGATCCTGCGCAAGCCCGATTGGATCCGCGTCAAAGCGCCGGGTTCGCCCAAATGGGCGGAAACCCAGCGCATTGTTCGCGAGAACGGCCTCGTTACGGTCTGTGAGGAGGCCGGGTGTCCCAATATCGGCGAGTGCTGGGAGAAGAAGCACGCGACCTTCATGATCATGGGCGACACCTGCACGAGGGCCTGCGCTTTCTGCAATGTGAAGACTGGCATGCCGGCGGCGCTTGATGCCGATGAGCCTGAAAACACCGCGCTCGCAGTCGAGAAGCTCGGTCTTGAGCATGTTGTGATCACGTCCGTAGACCGGGACGACCTCGCCGATGGCGGCGCGGAGCATTTCGCTCAAGTGATCCGCGCGATCCGCCGCCGATCCCCAAAGACCACGATTGAGGTGCTGACCCCGGACTTCCTGCGCAAGGACGGCGCTTTGGAAGTGGTAGTTGCGGCCCGTCCCGACGTCTTCAATCATAATCTTGAGACCGTCCCGTCCAAATATTTGACGGTTCGCCCGGGCGCGCGCTATTTCCATTCGCTGCGCCTGCTTCAGCGGGTGAAAGAGATCGACCCGACGATCTTCACCAAATCCGGCATCATGGTCGGCC
>JBAWYY010000500.1:0-2471 GCA_037143285.1 Alphaproteobacteria bacterium
GCTTCGAGTTCGACGAAATCATCGCGGAAAAACTCGATGCGGATCTCATCGAAATTGTGCTTGCCGACATAGATCGGCAGCCCTGCCGCCCACCAGTCACGCACGCGTTCCAGCGTGATGCTGCGGCCCGGAGACACCGACGCGATGCGATAGGGGCCCGACCCCAAGGGCGGTTCCAACGTGGTCTGGCTGATATCGCGCTGGCGCCCTTGAGCATCGGTGCCGGTCCACCAATGTTTGGGCATGATGTTCAACTGGCCGATGATCAGCGGCTTTTCACGGTTGCCCGGCACGTCGAAGCTGAAGGTCACCTCGCGCTCGCCGGTTTGCTCCACCTTCACGACATTGCGGTAGTAAAAGGCCATGCGTGGGTCGTGCTTTTTGACCTGCTCCATGGTCCAGACCACGTCCTCGGGCGTGATTGGGCGCCCATCGTGCCACTTTGCGCGGGGATCGATCCGATAGGTGACAGCGGAGAAGTCATCGGGATGGGAAACGGCATCGGCGATGGCGCCATAGGCGGTCGAGACCTCATCCATCACGTCTTCGAACAGCGGCATGTAGAGATAGTTGGCGATGGGGGCGACGGAGCCCCGAACCAAGGTCACGTTGAAACTGTCGAAGGTGCCATCGGTCGACAGCCGCGCCGTGCCGCCCTTTGGCGCATTCGGGTTCACATAGTCGGTCCGCGTGAAGCCCGGCGGATATTTGACAGCGCCGAAAAGCGACAAGCCATGGCGCCAAACGCGCTCAGGCTGTTGGGCGGAGACTGGCGTGGTTGTGAGAGCGACCAGCAAGCCTGCGAGCAGCGTAAGGGATCGGCGCATGTCACGAGTCCTCAGAATAACCATTGCGTCATAGAGGACGAGCAGGTGGTGGCTGGCAAGTCGCCTGATGTCGCAACGCGGATCGAAGCTCAGCCCGTGCCGCCCACCGTGATCCGTTCCATCTTGAGGGTGGGCTGGCCAACGCCAACTGGAACCCATTGGCCGGCTTTGCCGCAGGTGCCAATACCAAGATCGAGGTCCATGTCGTCGCCGATCATGGTCACGCGCTTCATGTCCGAGGGGCCGTTGCCAATGAGCATGGCACCTTTCACCGGGGCGGTGATCCGACCGTTCTCGATGCGATAGGCTTCCGTGCACTGGAAGACATATTTGCCCGAGGTGATGTCCACCTGACCGCCGCCGAAGGACACCGCATAAATGCCGTTCTTTACCGAGGCGATGATCTCGTCCTTAGTGTGCTCCCCGCCCAGCATATAGGTGTTGGTCATGCGAGGCATGGGCGCATGCGCATAGGACTCGCGTCGTCCGTTGCCGGTGGGCTTGACGCCCATCAGTCGGGCATTCTGCCGGTCCTGCATGTAGCCGACCAAGACCCCGTCGGCGATCAGAACAGTGCGGTTGGAGGCCGTGCCCTCGTCATCGATGGAGATGGAGCCGCGCCGATCCTGGATCGCGCCGTCATCAACCACGGTCACGCCTTTGGCCGCGACAATCTCGCCCATGAGGCCCGCGAAAGCCGAGGTGCCCTTGCGGTTGAAGTCGCCCTCAAGGCCGTGGCCAACGGCCTCGTGAAGCATGACGCCGGCCCAGCCCGAGCCCAGCACCACGTCCATTTCGCCAGCAGGGGCCGCAACGGCATCAAGATTGACAAGGGCTTGGCGGATCGCGTCATCGCAGGCGTGCTTCCAGCGATCCTCAGCAATGAAGCCGGCATAACCCGCCCGCCCGCCGAAGCCGTGGGAGCCAGTTTCCTGGCGATCGCCATCGCCAACCACCACCGAGACATTCAGGCGAACGAGAGGACGGACATCGCGGTGGAGTTCTCCGTCCGGGCGGAGAATTTCAACCACCTGCCATGAGCCCGCGAGTGAGGCCGTGACCTGCCTCACCTTCGGATTCTTCGAACGCGCATAGGTATCAATGGATTCCAACAGCTTCACCTTCTCGGCGAAGCTCGGATCGGCAAGCGGATTGTCGTCCCCGTAAAGTTTGACATTGGAGCGGGTGGGGCCTGCCGCAAAGGTGCCGGAATAGCCGCCGGCAACCGCACGCACTGTTTGCGCCGCGCGCTTCAACGCATCTTCGGAGACGGTGGAGGCGTGGGCATAGCCGACAGCCTCACCCTTGACCGAGCGAAGCCCGAACCCTTGAGCATTCTCGGTGCCGGCCTGTTTCAGCCGGCCATTGTCGAACAGCAGCGATTCTGACTGCTTGTATTCCAGGAACAACTCGCCATCGTCGGCACCGACCAAGGCTTCAGCCACGAGCCGTCGGGTTGCGTCCAGGTCCATCTCGGCGCGGGCGAGCAATGAAGGCGACGATGCGGACATGGGACAAGCTCCTGTGGACAGGGCCAATGTAGGGTGCTGCGCGAAGCGAAGCGAGGGGCAAGGCGCCTCACTGCAGCTTGTCGAACCCTTCCTTGAAGCCGGTCAGGCTCACCGGCACGCCAATGCCTTCTTC
>JBAWYY010000501.1:0-2468 GCA_037143285.1 Alphaproteobacteria bacterium
GCCGATCAGGTGACGCTGTTTCACGCGCTGCGGGACCTGGTCAAAGGCGACCCGCTCATTGCCGTGCAGCTTGCGCCTGCCAACCTCCATTGGCTCTCGGACCAGGCGCTTTCAACCTCTGCCGATCTTGCCGCCCAAAGCGGCGCGCCGCTCCATATGCATCTGGTCGAGACGCCCTATCAGAAGGCCTATGCGAAGCGGCGCACGGGCGGCACGGCCTTTGAGCATATCCGCCGCTTGGGCCTCACCGGGCCCCATCTCACCATCGGCCATGGTGTGTGGATGACGGAGGCCGATATCGCGCTCTGTGCGGCAACCGGCACCCGGCTTTGCCATAATTGCTCGTCGAATTTCCGCCTGAAGAGCGGGGTCGCGCCCGTGCAGCGCTTCATCGCGGAGGGCGTGCCGGTGGCGCTCGGCATCGATGAGGCCGGCATCAATGACGACCGCGACATGCTCCAGGAAATGCGCCTCGTGCTGCAGGTCCATCGCAAGCCAGGCATTGAGACGCCCTCGCTCAGTGCCACCGATGTGCTGCGCATGGCGACACAACATGGCGCGGGCACCACTCCCTTCGGCGATAGCATTGGGCGCCTGACGCCGGGTTCGTCAGCCGACCTCGTGTTGTTCGATTGGGAGCAGGTGACACGCCCCTATCAGAACGAGGCGATCCCGGCCCTGGACGTGCTGGTGCGCCGCGCGCGGACCGAGGCTGTGAAGGCCGTGATGATCGCAGGCGATGTGGTCTATGCCGATGGTCGCTTCACCCGCGTCGACCGTGACGCCGTGATGGCGGAGCTCAAAGCCTGGTTCGCGCGTCCCTTAAGCGATGCCGAACGTGAGCGCATTTGGCTCTCCCGCGAGGTCTTTCCCCATGTGCAGCGCTTCTATGACGGCTGGCTGGAGGGGCTTTGAGGCGAGGTCGAGGGTTTGTGCCGCAAACTTAGCGGTTTTCTCTCATCTTATTGGCGCGCGCGACAGCGAGCCTCACCGCCGCCGGAACCGGCTCGATCAGCTCAACTGAGACGCGATCTCGGATCGCACGTGCAGCAACGGCGAGCGGCCCGCCGCCAATCACAATGGCCTCTGCGCCAAGCGTCTCGACCGCCTCATTGCAGGCCTCAAGCAGCGCCTGTTCCAACAGGGTTTTGTCCGCCATCACCGTCTTCACATCGCCCTTGGTCAGCACCGTGCCGAGGAAAAGCTCGCCATGGCCGTAACCGGCGGCAAGATCGGCAATTGAGCTGACAAGGTCCGGCGTGGTCGTGACGACGCAAAAGGCGCGTCCGCCTGCTGCTGCCTCAGCCATGCCGGCTTCGGCAATCCCCGTCACCGGCACGCTCAAGCGCGCCCGAAGTGACTGCAGAGCCGGGTCGGCAAAAGCCGCGAGAATGATGCCGTCAACGCCCTGAAGCAGACGCGTCGCGAAGAGCGTTTTCACCGCCTCGGCCGCAACCCTGGCGGCGGCGGCGTTTAGGATCAGCGGCTCGCCGAAGCGCGCGGTGAGGGGCTCTATCTCAATCTCCGGCATCGCCCCGCGTGCGATCTCCGCCATGGCCTCGGTCGTTGCGACGGAGGTGTTGGGATTAACCAAGATGAGCCGCATCATCTTTGTGCCGGATGGGCGTTGGCGAAAGCCCGCGCGATGGCGTCGCGGCGCGCCACATAGACCTCGTCGCCGAGGCTTGCGAGCCGCGCGAGAACACGGTCAAAGGCCGGAAATCGGGCGGGGCGGCCGACAATTCTCAGGTGATAGCCGAGATTAAGGAGGCGCGGGCGGCCGCGTTTGGCTTCTGCCAAGAGCGTTTCCAGGGCATCATCGACATAGTCGACCATCTCACTCGCGCGGACGAAGCCATTGGGATGGAAGAACTTCATGTCATTAGTGTCGAAGCCATAGGGCATGACGAGGAGCGGGCTTGCGCCCTCGCGGTCCCAATAGGGCAGGTCATCGTCATAGGCATTGGCGGTGTAGAGAAAGCCGCGCTCACGCAAGAGATCGCGCGTCCATTCGCTCTCGGCACCCCGGCAATAAAAGCCGACGGGGCGCACGCCACAGGCAGCTTCGATCACGGCAACGCAGCGGTCGAGATCAGCGGCCTCCGCCTCGCGGCTGGCGTAATCCGCATGGGTCCGCCAGCGCCAGCCATGGATCGCCGCCTCGTGGCCGCGATCGGTGGCGGCTTTCGCAAGCAGCGGTGCGCGCTCCACCTCCCGGCCGCAATAATAGAAGGTTGCCGGCAAGCGATGATGATCGAGCGCATCTAAAATCCGCCACAACCCGGCCCGCAGGCCGTAGCCGAAGATCTGCTCCTGGCCCCGGTCGCGTTTTCCCGCTTCGACGACGCTCATCACCTCGCCCATGCGCTCGCTGACCGGGTCGCCATCGCCGACTTGGAGTTCAGCGCCTTCCTCGAAATTGACCACAACCGAGACGGCAAGCTTCGCGCCATTGGGCCAGGTGACAT